>NZ_JALPSX010000004.1:0-278913 GCF_023217995.1 Agromyces sp. C10
TGGTCGAGTAGCACGCGAAGCGCCCGTACCGAGACCCGCCCGTGGTCTCGATACGCGCCTTCGGTGCTACTCGACCACCGTCACGCCGTCGCCGTATCGAGACCTAGGACTCCGTGATGTCGACCTCGACCATGACGTCGGCGTCGATCGCGGTGCGCACCCGCTCGATCACCTCGGCCGGAACCGGCGAGTCCACCGTGAGCACCGACAGCGCCTGGCCCCCGGCCTCGCGACGCGCGATCTGCATGCCCGCGATGTTGATGCCGGCGTCGCCGAACTCGCTGCCATAGACCGCCACGATGCCCGGCCGGTCGGTGTAGATCATCACGATGTGGTGGTCCGCGATCGGCACCTCGATGTCGTAGCCGTTGATGCCGACGAGCTTCTCGATCTGCTTGGTGCCCGTGAGCGTGCCCGACACCGACACCTGGGTGCCGTCGGCGAGCGCGCCGCGCAGCGTGATGACGTTGCGGTACTCGGGGCTGTCGGCGTCGGCGATGAGGCGCACCGCGACGCCGCGCTGCTCGGCGAGCAGCGGCGCGTTCACGTACGAGACGGTCTCGCTCACGACGTTGGTGAAGACGCCCTTCAGCGCGGCGAGCTTCAGCACGCTCACGTCGTAGTCGACGAGCTCGCCGTGCACCTCGACGTCGAGGCTCTCGAGCGGTCCCTGCGCGAGACCCGCGAAGAGCTGGCCGAGCTTCTCGACGAGCGGGATGCCGGGGCGCACGTACGGGTCGATCACGCCGCCGGCGACGTTCACGGCGTCGGGCACGAGCTCGCCGGCGAGCGCGAGGCGAACCGACTTGGCGACCGAGACGCCCGCCTTCTCCTGCGCCTCGTCGGTCGACGCGCCGAGGTGCGGCGTGACCACCACGTTCGGCAGGGCGAGCAGCGGCGACTCCTTCGGCGGCTCCTGGACGAACACGTCGAGGCCGGCGCCGGCGATGGTGCCCGCCACGAGCGCGTCGTGCAGGGCCTCCTCGTCGATGAGCCCGCCGCGCGCGACGTTCACGACGAAGGCGGTGGGCTTCATCTTCGCGAGCTGCTCGGCGCCGATCATGCCGGTCGTCTCCGGCGTCTTCGGCATGTGGATGGTGATGAAGTCGCTGCGCTCGAGGAGCTCGTCGAGCGTGACGGTCTGCACGCCGAGCTGCTGCGCGCGTGCGGCGGTGATGTAGGGGTCGTAGGCGATGACCTCGACGCCGAACGCCTGCAGCCGGGCCGCGATGAGCGCGCCGATGCGGCCGAGGCCGATGATGCCGACGGTCTTCTCGTAGAGCTCGACGCCCGTGTACGCCGAGCGCTTCCACTCCCCCTGCGCGAGGGCGGCGTGCGCAGCCGGGATGTGGCGCGCGAGGCTCAGGATGTGTCCGACGGTGAGTTCGGCGGCGGAGATGATGTTCGACGTCGGCGCGTTCACGACCATCACGCCGGCGGTCGTCGCCGCCTTGATGTCGACGTTGTCGAGCCCGACGCCCGCGCGGGCGATGACCTTCAGCGAGCGCCCCGCGGCGATCGCCTCGGCGTCGACCTTGGTGGCCGAGCGCACGAGGATCGCGTGCGCGTCGGCGATCGCCTCGAGCAGCGCCGGACGGTCGGTGCCGTCCACGTTGCGGATCTCGAAGTCGGGTCCGAGGGCATCGACGGTGGCGGGCGAGAGTTCTTCGGCGATCAGCACGACCGGCTTCGACACGTTGGGTCCTTCACGGGATTCGGATGGGTGCGCGTGCACGCGTGCGCCGGCATCGTCGGAGGCGCGGGGACGCGCTCATGCTACTTCAGCGTCCGGGGCGTCCCCGAATCGTGTGACGCGCGCAGACGAGCGGGCGTTCGCGGGCCCGCCGCTCAGGTGAGCAGCGCTCCGATCCCGAACATGAGCAGGATGTCGAGGTAGAGCAGCGCCGACACCGCGAGCCCAGTGAGGTACAGCGCCGCCTGCACGACGGCCGAACGCCGTCGCCCGAGCAGGAACGCCGCGGCGAAGAGGCCGATCGGCAGCAGGATCGCCGCGATGAGCACGACCCAGCCCGACCCGCTGATCGACGTGTCGAGCGTGCGCGCGAGATCCGCGACGCCGACCAGGTTGCCGACGGCCTCCCACGCGTCGTATGCGAAGAACAGGCCGAACGCGATCGCGAGGGCGATCTCGAGCCAGAACGGCGTGCGGCGCACCGACGGGTCGACCGTCGCGGCGCTCATGCCGTCACCCCCGCCACGAACGCGACCGGCAGGAGCACGACGGCCCCGACGAGCATCCACACGAGTCGCGCCCTCGGTCGCCCCCGCGTCAGCGCGAACGTCACCCCGAACCACAGCGCCGGAGCGAGCACGGCGAGCCACAGACCCAGGCTGAACATGAACTGGCCCACCGGATCGGCCGCGGGGTTCTGCACGCGGAGCACGCTGAGGATCCACCCGAGCGTGTAGAGGAGGTAGACGCCGCCGAAGACGCCGAGCAGCACGAGCTCGGCCGACCCGGGCTGGTCCGCGGCATCCGCCGCGTCGACGTCCGGCTCGCCGTCGACGGATGCCGCGGCATCCATCGTGCCCTCGCCCGGCGCAGTGACGGGCACCGGGGTGCCGACCGCGCGCCATCCGGGCGCGAGCGTCGCATCGTCGTCGCCGTCCCAGTGGAGGGCCTCATCCTCGTCGTCGCCGTCGTTTCGGGCCATGCGTTCACGATAACGACCGCGGGGCCCGCGCGCGGCGGACCGCGCCGCCCACGCGCGACGGAACGCGGCGGCGACGGCGCTCGTCGCCCCGTCGCCGCCGCGGCATCCGCTCGGTTCAGCCGGTCGGGGCGGTCGGGCTGAGGTCGTCCCGGACGGGATCGGCCCGGCGGGCGTCCTGCGCCCGTTGCTTCAGCTCGGCGAGGTAGCGCTCGACCTGCGCCTGGAGCTGCTGGCGATGCGAGTCGGTGACGACGTTCGCGCGGGCCCTGGCGATCAGTCCCGAGACGTAGGCGTCGGCCGTGTCGCGGGCCATGTCCAGGTGCGCCTCGGTCGACACGCGGGCGGGCCCGCCGGCGCGGGCCTGGTCGCCGACCGTGGATGCGAGCGAAGCGCAGCCGGCGAATGTCGCCGCGAGCCCGACCATGAGGGCGGACGCGGCGAGGCGGACAGTGACGGTGTGTGCGTGTTCCATGCCGCCACGGTGCGCCGCGGGGGTACCGCCCCGTCACGCGGCGGTATTCCGGCGGTATGCCGGCGCCGGCCCGCGCATTGACCCGTCGCGGGCGCGGGTGGACACTGCGGGTATGGGCATCCGGGTCCTCGGCCCGCTCCGTCTCGACGACGCCGCGCTCAACCTGCGCGAACGCATGGTGCTCGCGGTCCTCGTACTCCGGAACGGCCAGCCGGTCCCCGCCGACGAGATCGCGTCGGCGGTCTGGGGCGACGACCGCCCGCACACCTGGCAGAAGCAGGTGCAGGCGGCGATCGGACTCGTGCGGAAGGCGGTCGGGCGCTCGGCGATCGAGACGGTCGACGACGGGTACCAGCTGCGGATCGACGCGGCGGAGATCGATGCGGCGCGGTTCGAGCGGCTCGCGGCCGCCGCGCGCGAGCACCTGGTGGCAGGCGACCTGGTGCGCAGCCTCGACGCGGCCGACCGAGCCCTCGGCCTGTGGCACGGCACCGCGTTCGCGGAGCTGTCCGCGTGGCTGCCCGCGGCGGCGGAGTCGGCTCGCCTCGAGGAGGCCCGCATGGATCTCGAGGAGGTCCGCCTGGATGCGTGGTTGCGAGCCGGGAGGCACACCGAGTCGGTGCCGATGGCCGAGACGATGGTGCGCGAGGCTCCGCTGCGCGAACGCCGCTGGACGATGCTCGCGACGGCGCTCTACCGCAGCGACCGCCAGGCGGATGCGCTCGCGGCGGTGCGGGCTGCGCGCGAACGGCTCGACGAGGAGCTCGGCGTCGAGCCCGGCGAGGAGCTGCAGGACCTGGAGCTCGCGATCCTCCGGCACGACCCGTCGCTGCGCCCGTCGACGCCGGTGACGGTCCCGAGCGCGGACTGCCCGTACCCCGGACTCCGGTCCTTCGCCGCGGAGGACGAGGAGCACTACTTCGGGCGCGACGCCGACGTGCGGGCGGCGCTGGCGCGGCTGGCTCGGGCCCCGTTCCTCGCGGTGTCGGGGGCGTCGGGCAGCGGCAAGTCCTCGCTCGTGCTCGCCGGGGTCGTGCCGGTCCTCCGGCGACGCGGCGACCGCGTCTTCGTCCTGCTGCCGAGCGCCGACCTCGAACGCCGCATCCGCGACGCCGTCGACGGTGCCCACGGCCGCACCGCGCTGGTGATCGACCAGTTCGAGGAGGTCTTCCACGCGCGCGGCGCGGATGCCGACGGGACGGCGGCGGCGATCGCCCGGGCGGCCGCGGCCGGCGTCGTGGTCGTCCTCGTCGTCCGCTCCGACTTCCTCGACCGGTGCGCGGCGCTCGACGACCTCGGTCCGCTGATGGCCGACGGCGTGCACCTCGTCGGTCCGATGGGTCGCGAAGCGCTCCGCGACGCCATCGAGCAGCCGGCCCGGCGCGCCGGACTGAGACTGGAGCCCGGGCTCGCGGAGCTCATGCTGCGCGACGCGGCCGGTGCGCCAGGCGCGCTCCCCCTCCTCGCGCACGCCCTCGTCGAGACGTGGAGCCGCCGCGAGGGTGCGACGCTCACGGTCGCCGGCTACGAGTCGTCGGGCGGCATCTCGGGCGCCATCGCCCAGTCGGCCGAACAGCTCTACGAGTCGCTCGACGCCCGGGAACGCGACCAGTGCCGATCGCTCATGCTCCGGCTCGTCGAGCTCGGCCCGGACGGCGCGCCCATCCGGCGCCGCGCCGCCGCCGGGCCGCTCCGGGCGGATGCGGCTCGGGCGCGCGTGCTCGCACGGCTCACGAGCGCGCGGCTCGTCACTGCGGAGGCGGAACCGGTCGCGATCGCCCACGAGGCGCTCGCGCTGGCATGGCCGAGGTTGCACGACTGGCTGCAGCAGGACGCGGATGCCGCGCGCGTGCTGGCGAGCGTGACCGCAGCCGCCGAGTCGTGGGACGAGGCCGGGCGCCCGGATGACGAGCTGTTCCGTGGCGCACGCCTGCAGGCGGCCCTCGAGCGACGGGATGCCGCTCCCGACGACCTCACGCGCATCGAGGCGGACTTCCTGGACGCGTCGGCCGCCCGCGCCGACGCCGAACGGACGGAGCTGCTCGCCCGGGCCGAGGAGGACCGGCGGCGGAACCGTCGGCTCCGATCCCTGCTCGGCGTGGCCGCGGGCCTCATCCTGCTGCTCGTCGGGGTCGGGTCGACCGCCGTGGTCACGTCGACCGAGGCGGGCGCGCAGCGCGACACGGCCACGGTCGAGGCGCTCGTCGCGACCGCCCTGGCGCTGCGGACGTCGGAGCGCGACGTCTCCGCCCTGCTCGCCGCCGAGGCCTACCGTCGCTGGCCCGACGACGCGCGGACGCGGTCGGGGCTGACGAGCGTGCTGCAGGCGGCGGGCGGACTCGTCGACACGATCGCGCTCGAACCCGAGGGCAGTGCGTACGGCTCGCTCATCCCCGGTACCGAGGCGGCCCTGGTGGTCACGTCCGGCGGTGCCGCCGCGGTGCGGGACCTCGCCGGCGGTGGCACGGTCCGGGCGCTCGACCTCGGATTCGAGCCCGAGCCGCCGCAGCCCTGGCCGCTCGTCGAGGTGAGCGCCGACGGCCGGGTCGGCACGGTGCTCTGGCCGTCGAGGACGCAGCCGTCCGGCGTGACGTGGTACGGCACGTCGCCGACCTCGGTGCTCGTCGCCTTCGACCTGACGGGCGGCGAACGCCTCCTCGGCCCGATCCGCCTCGGCACCGGGACCGGCGCCCTGGCGGTGAATCGCGACGGCTCGATCATCGCCATCGCCGACGCACGCGACGGCGCCGTCGAACTGGTCTCGACGACGGATGCCGCGGTGCGCGCGATCGACGGCGAGCGCACGACCGCGCTCGACCGCGACTCGTACGCCGCGGCGATCGCGTTCGACACCGCGGGCCGCCTGCTCGTCGGCCGCCTCGACGACCGGGTCGACGTCATCGACCCGCGCACGGCGTCGGTCGTGACCCGCATTCCCGTGGCGCCGTCGTCGGCGCACGTCGACCTGGCGGTGGCCCCCTCGGGGACGGTGGTCGCCTCCGGGGACCGCGCCGTGACCGCCTTCGACCCGGCGACGGGCGAGGTGCGCTGGGCGACCGACCTCTCGACGGCGAACCTCGGCCCGTGCGTCTGGATCGCGGTCTCCGAACCGCACGGGCGGGTGTTCTGCAGCAGTCGCTTCGGCGTGACGACGGTGTTCGACCTGGCGTCGGGGGTTCCCCTGCCGTCCGACGAATTCCGCGGATCGGACGACGTCGGCCCGCTCGCCGTGGGCGACGACGGCGGCATGCTCCCCGCGATCGGCGTCGGCCGACCGGTCGTCACCCGCTGGCGGATCGACGGCGACGGCCCCGGGCACCGGCTGCTGACCCGCGGCTGGGAGGTGCTCGGCCCGTACTCGCAGGAGGACTCGATGCTCCTCATCACGCCCGCCCGCGTCGAGCGCGACGTGTGGGATCCGGCGTACGACGCGGTCGCCATGGATACGCGGTCGGGAACGGTGGTGCACCGGTTCCCCGACGCCGTGGTCGAGACGGGTTGGCTCCGGGACGGGCGGCTCTACGCCCGGTCGGCCGCGGACGACCTCTTCCGCGTGTTCGACTCGCGGACCGGGACGCAGCTCGGCGAGGAGCTGTGGGGGGTGGTGTCGCTCTGGCCGATCGACGGCGGCGAGCACCTCCTCGCGGTGCGCACCAACGGCCGGATGCGGACGATCGATCCGGAATCCGGGGCGGCGGAGGGCCCGGCCTGGAGCGTCGACGGGTGCCCGGTGTGGGTGTCGTCGGCGCCCGACGGGGATCCGCTCGCCGTCAGCTACCTCCCGGAGGTGCGCAGTCGCGAGATCGGTCCCGACGAGCCGCTGCCGCAGGGCCCGATCCGCACCGCGGTCGTGTCGGGCCAGGATCACGCGCTGCGCGCCGACGGACTCCTCGGCCTGCGGGCCCACGTCGTCACGCCGGATGACGAACTCGTCGGCGTCGGCGACGACGGCATCGGGCACTACCGGGCGGATTCGCTGCGCCGGGCCGGGATCGTCACCGGTGCCGCCACCGGTCGCTACGCACCGTCCTTCGACGCCGACGGCCGGACCGTCGTGGTGACCCTCGCCGACGGCACGTCGATCGTCTACGACACGGTGAGCGGTGAACCCATCGGCGACCCGTTCCGCAGCAGCGGACGGGCCGTCGTGCCGGCCGCGATCCGCCCCGACGGCGCCGAACTCGCGGTCTCGACGCGAGAGGGCGTCGTGGTCTGGGACCTCGACCCGGAGCGCCAGTTCGCGGCCGTCTGCCGCCTCGCCGGGCGCGACCTCACCGAGGCGGAGTGGCACCGCTACCTGCAGCCGCTCGGCGAACCGCGGAGCACCTGCGCATCGGCCCGCTGAACGCCGACGGCGGGGCCGGTCGGAACCGGCCCCGCCATGCGGGATGGTGCGAGGCGTTCGAGAGCGTCAGCGAGCGACCTCGCCTTCGCCACGCGCCGAAGACGCGAGGATCAGCGAGCGACCTCGCCGTCGACGTAGTCGTCCTCGTCGACCTGGGTCCACGCGAAGAGCTTGCGCAGCTCGCGCCCCGTGGTCTCGATGGGGTGGCCCTGGCCCTTCTCGCGGAGCTCGAGGAACTCCTTGGCGCCGTTGTCCTGGTCGTCGATGAAGCGCTTGGCGAACGTGCCGTCCTGGATGTCGGCGAGCACGGCCTTCATGTTCTCCTTGACGTGCTCGTCGATGACGCGCGGGCCCGAGACGTAGTCGCCGTACTCGGCGGTGTCGGAGACGGACCAGCGCTGCTTCGAGATGCCGCCCTCCCACATGAGGTCGACGATGAGCTTCAGCTCGTGGAGCACCTCGAAGTAGGCGATCTCGGGCTGGTAGCCCGCCTCGGTGAGGGTCTCGAAACCGTACTGCACGAGCTGCGAGACGCCGCCGCAGAGCACGGCCTGCTCGCCGAACAGGTCGGTCTCGGTCTCCTCGGTGAAGGTGGTCTTGATGACGCCGGCGCGGGTGCCGCCGATCGCCTTCGCGTACGACTTGGCGAGGTCCCAGGCGGTGCCCGAGGCGTCCTGCTCGACCGCGATGATGTCGGGGATGCCGCGGCCCGCGACGAACTCGCGGCGCACGGTGTGGCCCGGGGCCTTCGGCGCGACGAGGATCACGTCGACGCCCGCCGGGGCCTCGATGTACCCGAAGCGGACGTTGAAGCCGTGGCCGAAGACGAGCGTCTTGCCCTCGGCGAGGTTGTCCTTGACGGACTCGGCGTAGATGTGGCGCTGGAACTGGTCCGGGGCGAGGATCACGATGACGTCGGCCCAGGCCGCGGCATCCGCCACGCTCTTGACCTCGAAACCGGCCTCCTCGGCCTTCGCCGTCGACTTCGAGCCCTCCTTGAGGCCGATGACGACCTCGACGCCGGAGTCGCGGAGGTTCTGCGCGTGCGCGTGGCCCTGCGAGCCGTAGCCGATGACGGCCACCTTCTTGCCCTGGATGAGCGAGAGGTCGGCGTCCTTGTCGTAGTAGATCTCAGCCATGTGCGGTCTTTCTCCTTGTGATGGGTTCGGGCAGGCGGCCTCGGTGCGCGCGCATCGCGTGCTCCTCGACCACCGGTGTCAGTTCTTGTAGACGCGTTCGGTGATGGACTTGCCGCCGCGGCCGATCGCGAGGAGGCCCGACTGGGCGATCTCCTTGATGCCGTACGGCTCGAGCACGCGGAGCAGCGCCGTCGTCTTGCCGGAGTCGCCGGTCACCTCGATGACGAGCGCGTCGGTCGACACGTCGACCACGCGCGCGCGGAACAGGTTGACGGCCTCGAGCACCGCCGAGCGCGTGGCGTTGTCGACGCGGACCTTGATCAGCAGGTGCTCGCGCTGCACCGACTGCGCGGGGTCGAGCTCGACGATCTTCAGCACGTTGACGAGCTTGTTCAGCTGCTTGGTGACCTGCTCGAGCGGCAGGTCCTCCACGTCGACGACGACCGTGATGCGGGAGAGCCCGTCGATCTCGGAGTGGCCGACCGCGAGCGACTCGATGTTGAATCCGCGGCGGGCGAAGAGTCCCGCGACGCGGGTGAGCAGGCCGGGCTTGTCCTCGACGAGGAGGGAGAGCACGTGGGTCGACATGTTCAGTCCTCCTGGCTGAAGGCCGGCGAGTGGTCGCGGGCGTACTGGATGTAGGAGTTGGAGACGCCCTGCGGCACCATCGGCCACACCATGGCGTCGGCGGAGACGACGAAGTCGATCACCACCGGGCGGTCGTTGGTCTCGAGCGCGAGCTTGATCGCGTCGTCGACCTCCTCCTCCTTCGTCACGCGGATGCCGAGTGCGCCGTACGCCTCGGCCATCTTGACGAAGTCGGGGACGCGGACGGTGTCGTGGCCCGTGTTCAGGTCGGTGTTGGAGTACCGGCCGTCGTAGAACAGCGTCTGCCACTGGCGCACCATGCCGAGCGAGGAGTTGTTGATCACCGCGACCTTGATCGGGATGTCGTTCAGGGTGCAGGTCGCGAGTTCCTGGTTGGTCATCTGGAAGCAGCCGTCGCCGTCGATCGCCCACACCGTGCGCTCCGGCTCGGCGACCTTGGCGCCCATGGCGGCGGGCACCGCGTAGCCCATCGTGCCGGCGCCGCCGGAGTTCAGCCAGGCGTTGGGCCGCTCGTACTTGATGAACTGCGCGGCCCACATCTGGTGCTGGCCGACGCCCGCGGCGTACACGCCCTCGGGGCCGGTCAGCTCGCCGATGCGCTGGATGACGTACTGCGGCGCGAGCAGCCCGTCCGAGGGCTGCGTGTAGCCGAGCGGGAACTCGGACCGGAGGCCGTCGAGCGTCGACCACCAGTCGGCGACGTCGGGCGTGTGCTGGCGCGTGACCTCGCGGTAGGCCGCGAGGAGGTCGACGAGGACGTCCTTCGCGTCGCCCACGATGGGCACGTCGGCGGCACGGATCTTGCCGATCTCGGCGGGGTCGATGTCGACGTGGACGACCTTGGCCTCGGGGGCGAACAGCGCCGCCTTGCCCGTGACGCGGTCGTCGAAGCGGGCGCCGAGGGCGACGAGCAGGTCGGCCTCCTGGAGGGCGAGCACGGCGGGGACCGTGCCGTGCATGCCGGGCATGCCGAGGTGCTGCGGGTGCGAGTCGGGGAACGCGCCGCGCGCCATGAGGGTCGTGACGACCGGCGCGTTCGTCGCCTCGGCGAACGCCTGCAGCTCGCCCGAGGCACCGGCGCGGATGATGCCGCCGCCGACGTAGAGCACCGGGCGCTTCGCCTCGGCGATGAGCTGGGCGGCGGCGAGCACCTGCTTGCCGTGCGCCTTGGTGATCGGCCGGTACCCGGGCAGGTCGAGCTTCGGCGGCCACTGGAACGGGAAGGTGGCCTGCTGGGCGTCCTTCGTGATGTCGACGAGCACGGGGCCGGGGCGGCCGGTCGTGGCGATGTGCACGGCCGACGCGATGGTGGCCGGGATCTCCTCGGCCGTCTTCACGAGGAACGAGTGCTTCGTGATCGGCATCGTGATGCCGACGATGTCGGCCTCCTGGAACGCGTCGGTGCCCATGAGGTTCGAGAACACCTGGCCGGTGATCGCGAGGAAGGGCACCGAGTCCATGTGCGCGTCGGCGATGGCCGTGACCAGGTTGGTGGCGCCCGGGCCCGAGGTCGCGATGGCGACGCCGAGCTTGCCCGACGACGAGGCGTAGCCCTCGGCCGCGTGGCCGGCGCCCTGCTCGTGGCGGACCAGGATGTGGCGGAGCTTGCGGCTGTCGAGCAGCGGGTCGTAGACGGGGAGGATGGCGCCGCCGGGGAGCCCGAAGACGTCGGTGATGCCGAGCAGCTCGAGCGAGCGGACGACCGCTTCGGCTCCGGTGAGCATCTCGGGACCGCTCTGCGACTGCGACAGGCTGGCGGGCGATGGCACGGGGCTGGCTTCCGTGGTCATTCGTTTCCTGTTCATGGTGCGTGGTGTTCGGGACAGGCGAGAGCCTCAGCCCGTGGTCGCGCCTTCGGCTGCGGAGCGCACGAGCTTGGAGTACTTCGCGAGGACGCCTCGGGTGTAGCGCGGGGGAAGCGGCGCCCAGCCGTCACGGCGGGCTGCCAGCTCGGCCCCGTCGACCAGTAGGTCGATGGAACGAGCCGCGATATCGACCCGAATCAGATCACCATCGCGCACGAAGGCGATCGGACCTGCGTCGACCGCCTCGGGTGCTATGTGGCCGATGCACAGGCCGGTTGTGCCGCCTGAGAATCGACCGTCCGTCAAGAGTAGTACATCTTTTCCGAGCCCAGCGCCCTTGATGGCGGCGGTGATGGCGAGCATCTCGCGCATGCCCGGTCCGCCCTTGGGGCCCTCGTAGCGGATGACGACCACGTCGCCGTGCTTGATCTCGCCGGCGGTCAGGGCGTCCATCGCGGCCCGCTCGCGCTCGAAGACCCGCGCGGGCCCCTCGAAGGTCGCCGCGTCGAAGCCGGCCGTCTTCACGACGGCGCCGTCGGGAGCGAGCGAGCCGTGCAGGATCGTCAGGCCGCCGGTCTCGTGGATGGGGTTGTCGAGGGTGCGGAGCACCTCGCCGTCCAGCGGCGCGACGTCGAGCTCGGCGAGGTTCTCGGCGAGGGTCTTCCCCGTGACCGTGAGCACATCGCCGTGCATGAGCCCCGCGTCGAGCAGGGCCTTCATGAGCACGGGCAGGCCGCCGCGGCGGTCGACGTCGTTCATGACGTACTTGCCGAACGGCTTGAGGTCGCCGATGTGGGGCACCTTGGACCCGATGCGGTTGAAGTCGTCGAGGGTGAGCTCGACCTCGGCCTCGCGGGCGATGGCGAGCAGGTGGAGCACGATGTTGGTCGAGCCGCCCAGCGCCATGCCCACGGCGATGGCGTTCTCGAACGCCTCCTTGGTGAGGATCTGCCGGGCGGTGATGCCGGTCTTCAGCAGGTTCACGACGGCCTCGCCGGACCGGTGGGCGTAGTAGTCGCGACGGCGGTCGGCGGACGCCGGGGACGCCGAGCCGGGCAGCGAGAGTCCGAGCGCCTCGGCGACGGAGGCCATGGTGTTCGCGGTGTACATGCCGCCGCAGGCACCCTCGCCGGGAGCGAACGCGCACTCGATGCGCTTGGCATCCGCTTCGCTCATCTTGCCGGCCTTGACCGCGCCGACGGCCTCGAACGAGTCGATGATCGTGATGTCCTTCTCGGTGCCGTCCTCGAGGCGGACCCAGCCCGGCGCGATCGACCCGGCGTAGAGGAAGACGGATGCGAGGTCCAGTCGAGCGGCGGCCATGAGCATGCCCGGGATGGACTTGTCGCAGCCCGCGAGCAGCACCGACCCGTCGAGGCGCTCGGCCTGCATGACGACCTCGACCGAGTCGGCGATCACCTCGCGCGAGACGAGGGAGAAGTGCATGCCCTCGTGGCCCATCGAGATGCCGTCCGAGACGGACACGGTGCCGAACTGCAGCGGGTAGCCGCCGCCGGCGTGCACGCCCTCCTTCGCCGCCTGCGCGAGGCGGGCGAGCGAGAGGTTGCAGGGGGTGATCTCGTTCCACGAGCTCGCGATGCCGACCTGGGGCTTGTCCCAATCGGCGTCGCCCATGCCGACGGCACGCAGCATGCCTCGGCTCGTGGTGGCCTCGATGCCATCCGTGACGACGCGACTGCGGGGCTTGGGATCGATCTCCGACATGCGTCGAGTCTAGATGCCGCCAGAGACCGGTTTCACCGTGCGGCGTCGCGGGCGTCGGCGAGCACCTCGAGCAGTTCGGCGACGTCGTCGGGACCGCGCAGCCGGTAGGCCGCGAGCGACTTCCCCTGGCCGACCTTCACGCCCACGTCGTCGATCTCGAGCGTCGCGAACGCGTCCTCGTCGGTCACGTCGTCGCCCACGTAGAGGACGGCATCGGCACCGGCGTGCTGGCGCAGGCGCGTGACCGCCTCGCCCTTGTCGCTCGCGCGGACCGCGAATTCCAGCACGTTCTTGCCGGTCCGCGTCGCCAGCCCGGGCAGCGCCTGCTCGACGCGCTCGCGGGCCTCGCGCTGGAGCGCGGCGCCCGCGGTCGCGCCGAGCTTGCGGGTGTGCAGGGCGATCCCGGCCGGCTTGCGCTCGACCCAGGCGCCGTCGGCGGCGGATGCCGCGTTCTCGACGATGTCGATGAGCTGCTCGAGCCGCGTGAGCTCGTTCTCGCGCAGGTCGATCGTGACGCCGCTCGCGTCGAGCTGCAGCTCGACGCCGTGCGAGCCGCTGAGCAGCGCGGCGACCGGCGGCGAGGCGACGTCCTTCAGGCTGTCGAGCGCTCGGCCGGAGACGAGGGCCACGCGCGTGTCCTCGTGCTGCGACATCCGCTCGATGGCGGCGCGCGCCCGTTCGGTGGCCCGCGCGTCCTCGGGACGGTCGACCAGCGGCGCGAGGGTGCCGTCGAAGTCGAGCGCGACGAGCAGCCGCTCGACCTCCGCGATGCGCGCGACGGCGCTGCGCAGGGCGTCCGGCACGCCCGGCTGGATCTTGCCCACGCCGGTGAGCGTCTCGAGGAACGTCGCCGACCAGTTGGCCACGTCGTTGTCCTTCACGCGCTTGCGCAGCGCGCGCATGCGCCGCGCCCGTTCGCGCTTGGGCATCTGGGTCGCCTCGACCATGGCGTCCTTCAGGCCCTCGATGTCGTGGGGATTCACGAGGATCGCCTGGCGCAGCTCGTCGGAGGCACCGGTGAACTCGCTGAGCAGCAGCACGCCGTCGTCGTCGAACCGGCAGGCGACGTACTCCTTCGCGACGAGGTTCATGCCGTCGCGCAGCGCGGTGACGAGCATGACGTCGGCGGCCAGGTACAGCGCCGCCATCTCCTCGCGCGGGTAGCCGTGGTGCAGGTACGAGATGGCCGGATGCCCCAGCGTGGAGTGGTCGCCGTTCAGCCGCCCGACGAGCAGCTCGATCTCGTCGCGCAGCTGCCGGTAGGTGTCGACGCGTTCGCGGGAGGGGCTCGCGACCTGCACGAGCGTGGCCTCCTCGACGGTGAGCCGCCCGTCGCGCAGGAGCTCGCCGAACGCCTTGATGCGGTGGCGGATGCCCTTCGTGTAGTCGAGTCGGTCGACGCCGAGCATCACGACATCGGGGTCGCCCAGGCTCTTGCGGATCTCCCGGGCGCGCTCCTGCACCTCGGGGCGGCGCGCCATCCGCTCGAATGCGGCCGCGTCGATCGAGATCGGGAAGTGCCGGGCGACCACGTGTCGGGTCTCGCCGTCGGGGCCGGGCACCTCGAGCACCGAACCGCGCGTGCGGTAGCCGTAGAGGCGCCGGACGGCACGCGTGAAGTTGCCGGCATCCGCTGCTCGCTGGAAGCCGATGACGTCGGCGCCGAGCAGGCCGTCGACGACCTGGCGACGCCACGGCAGCTGCGAGTAGATGCCGTATGCGGGGAACGGGATGTGGTTGAAGAAGCCGATCACGAGGTCGGGCCGGCTCTCGCGGAGCATGCGCGGGACGAGCTGGAGCTGGTAGTCCTGCACCCACACGACCGCGCCCTCGGCAGCCGCGCGGGCGGCCGCCTCCGCGAAGCGGCGGTTGACGCGCACGTAGGCGTCCCACCACTCGCGGTGGAAGCGGGGCGGAGCGATCACGTCGTGGTAGAGCGGCCACAGGGTGTCGTTCGAGAAGCCCTCGTAGTACTCCTCGACCTCGTCGGCCGAGAGCGGCACGGGGATGATCGAGATGCCGTCGTGCTCGAACGGGTCGAACTCGCGATCGGCGACGCCCGCCCAGCCCACCCACGCGCCGTCGTTCTCGCGCATGACGGGCTCGAGCGCCGTCACCAGACCGCCGGGCGAGCCCTTCCACTGCGTGTCGGCTCCCTCGCCGCCCACGTAGTCGACGGGCAGGCGGTTGGACACGACGACCATGTCGTACGCGCCATCGGGGAACAGGTCGTCGGGCTGGGAATCGGGCTTCACGGCGTCGGGTCCTCCTCGGACTGCTCGGCGTTCAGGCTAACAGGGCGGCAAGTCCTCACCCTGCGTCCAGCCGCCCGGGCTAGACTGCGATCCTCATGATCCGAATCGGTATGAGCACCACTTGTGTGTACCCACTCGAGCCCGAGCACGCCTTCCGATACGCGAAGGAGGCCGGGTTCGACGGCATCGAGATCATGGTGACCCAGGAGCTCACCACCCAGGTCGCCGAGGGCCTCAACGAGATGTCGGAGCGGTGGGACCTGCCCATCCTCTCCATCCACGCGCCCGTGCTGCTGCTCACCCACTTCGTCTGGGGCCGCGACCCGCGCGTCAAGCTCGACCGCACGGCCGAACTGGCCGCGGCCGTCGGGGCCGAGGCCGTCGTCGTGCACCCGCCGTTCCGGTGGCAGGCCACCTACGCGCGCGAGTTCCTGCCCGCGGTGCGGGAGTTCTCGGGCGCGCACGGCGTCGAGATCGCGGTCGAGAACATGTTCCCGTGGCGCGCCGCCGGCCGGAACATGAAGGCGTACGCGCCCGGTTGGGACCCGCGCGAGATGGACTGCGACGCGGTCACGCTCGACTTCTCGCACGCCTCGCTCTCCGGCGTCGACAGCCTCGAGTACGCGAAGGACCTGGGCGACCGACTCCGCCACGTCCACCTGTGCGACGGCACGGGCGCGATCGGCGAGGGACAGATCTTCGACGAGCACCTGCTGCCCGGCCGCGGCACCCAGCCCGTCGCCGAGACGCTGCGGTGGCTGGCCGACCGCGGGTGGAACGGCTCGGTGGTCGCCGAGATCAACACCCGCAAGGCGAAGTCCGAGGCGGAGCGGCTCGACCTCCTCCGCGAGACGCTCGCGTTCGCCCGCGAGCACACGACCGTCGCACCGGCCGCCGAGCCCGAGCGGCCGCAGTCCGAGTCGCCGCTGCGTCGGGCGATCGACGCGATCCTCCCCCACCGCCGCTGACGCGACGCGACCCGGCAGCCACGGGGGCCACCGGGTCGCAATCCCCACGTCGCCGTCAGGCGGGCGAGGGCAGCGTCGAACCCACCGAGCGGATGCCGCGGCGCCGCGCCACCACGGCCGCGGTGCCGGCGACGCCGAGCAGCCCGAACAGCGCGACCACCGCGGCGGATCCGGCGACGGCCCCGCCTCCGGCGCCGCTCACGATGAGCTGCATGCCCTGCACCGCCCAGGTCAGCGGCAGGAACGGGCTCACCGCCTGGAACGGCCCGCTCACGATCTCGAGCGGGTAGAGCCCACCGGAGGCCGCGAGCTGGAGCACGACGAGCACCAGCGACACGATCGTGCCGGCGCGGCCGAGCCACGCGTTGAGGAATGCGTGGATCGCCGTGAACGCGACCGCGAGCAGGGCGGAGAACGCGAGCGTCTGCGGCAGCAGCGCCCAGTCGACGCCGAGCGCCGTGTGCATGAGCAGCACGACGGCCGCCGCCTGGGCGAGGCCGACGAGCGAGCCGCGGAAGAGCGTGCGAGCCAGGAGCCGCCCCGTCGGCGCCGTGCTGGCGAGCGCCTCCCGCCCGAACGGACGGAACACGAGGAAGAGCGCCATCGCACCGAGCCACAGGCCGATGGGTGCGAGCAGCATCGCGATGACCTGGCCCAGCGAGTCGATGGCGTTGTCGCGCTGCGCCGCGACGGTCACCGGCTCGGCGACCACCGAGGCGGTGTCCTCGGGATCGAGGTCGGTGAGGGATGAGGAGCCCTCGGCGCCCTCCGCGAGTCCGTCGGCCAGCTCGCCCGTGCCGTCGGCGAGTCTGGTCGCGCCATCGGCCGACGCCGAGGCTCCGTCGCGGAGCTGCGCGAGTCCGCCGGCGAGCTCCGACGTGCCCGACGCGGCGCCCGAGGCGCCCGACTGCAGTTCGCCGAGGCCGCCGGAGAGTCCCTCGAAGCCCGCGGTGAGGCGGTCCGCACCGTCGCGCAGCTGCGGAGAGCCGCTCGAGAGCTGCGACGCGCCGTCCGCGAGTCCGGCGATGCCCGACTGGAGCTGACCGAGTCCGGCGGCGCCCTCGGCGATCGGCGCTCCCCCGGCGGCGAGGGCCGACGCGCCGTCGCCCGTGTCGACGACGCCGGCCCGCAGCCGGCAGAGCTCGACGAGGGGCGCCGCCGGCTCGGGCGCGCAGGTCGCCGGCACGCCGGCCGCGGCGGCCGTCGCGGCGATGTTCCCGTCGATGAGCTGGAGGAGGCCGACCTCCAGTCGGTCGTACCCGGCGGAGAGCCCCTGGACTCCCGCGACGTAGTCGCCGATCCCGGTGCCGAGTGCACCGAGCCGTCCCGTCTGGTCGCGCAGCACCCCGAGGCCGCCGGAGAGCGAATCCACGCCGCCCGTGTACTGGTCGACGCCGTCGGCGTACGCCGCCGCGCCGGCCGCGCCCTGAGCCGCACCCGATGCCGCGCTGCCCACGCCGCCCGCGAGCCGGTCGAGACCGCCCGCGAGCTGCTGCGCGCCGTCGGCGGAGGAACCGACCCCGGCCGCGAGCTGGTCGAGGCCGCCCGCGAGCGAGTCGGCGCCGTCGGCGAGCTGCCCCGCGCCATCCGCTGCCTCGCCGAAGGCCCCGCCGACCTGGATGAGGTTGCCGTACAGGCCCTCGAGGTACTGCGTGGTGAGCTCCTGCCCGAAGGCGTCGGCGATCGCGTCGCCGACCGTCGTGGCGACGGTGCCGGCGAGGTAGCCGTGCGCGTCGTCGGTGCGGATGTCGAGCGCCGCCGTCGTGGGCGCCTGGCCGGAGAGCGACGTGACCGACGCCGAGAAGTCCGCGGGGATGGTGAGGACCGCGTACGCGTCGCCCGCGGCGAGCGCCTCGGCCGCCTGCTCGTCGTTCGAGATCGTCCAGTCGAACCCCGTCGACCCGTCGCCGGTGAGCTCGGTGACGAGCTGCCGACCCGCGAGCACGGGCTGCTCCTCGCCGTCGGGCAGGGTCATGGTGACCATCTCGTCATTGTTCACGACGATGGCCGGGATGGCGTCGAGCCGGTCGTCGGCACCGCCGACCGCCGCGGCGACGAGGCCGGCGACGGCGAGCGGCACGGCGATCACCGCGGCGAGCAGGGCAGCCCTGCGGCCGCGTCGGCTGCCCGGGCCGGCGCCGCGGCCGGTGGGGTCGGTTCGGGTCATCGGAGCGCCTCCTGGGCTCGGATCGCGAGGTCGAGTTCGCGGATGCCGCGGGCGTCGAACGCCTCGCGGGCGGGGACGGGGTCGGCGTCGTCGGGCACAGTCGCGATGAGCGCGACGTCGTCCGGTACCAGGTGCGCGAGGGCTCGCCAGGTGCCGGCCTCGGACGCGGACGCCGCGTCGAGGTCGAGGACGAGCGCCCGCGGCTGCTCGGCGAGCGCGGCGGCTGCGGTCACGAGGATCCGGTCGAGCCGGTCGAGCTCGCCCACCGGCGTGTCGGGATCGACGGCGGTGGTCCGCCACGGGAACGAGTCCGTCAGCGCCGCGGCGAGGCGGCCCCCGCTCGTCTCGGCGACCGATCGGGCGACCGCGGCGGCATCGAGGGCGTCCTCGACGGCGTCGCGCGTGGAACCCAGCCGGTACCACGGCCGGGTCGCGTCGACCCGTGCGGCGACGAGGTCGCCCGCGGTCGGCGCGGATGCGGCGTCCGTGGCGGTGTCGGCGACCGCGACCCGGCGCATGACGGCGTTCGCGTCGGTCGGCAGCGGCAGCCCGAGCACCGCGAGGCGCCCGCCCGCGGGCAGGACCCTGCCGGCGATCGTCGCCGAGACGAGGCGCCGTTCGGCGGGGCCGCCCCGGACGACGAGCGCGCCGCCGCGCGGCACGTCGAGCGTGATCGGCCCGACCGGGGCCGCCGGGTCGCCGACGAGCAGCCCCTCGGCGAGGACGTCCGCGTTGCGTGCTGCGGCCCACTCGGACTCGGCGAGGTGGGCGCGCAGCCCCTCGCCCTCGATGTCGACGTCGGGCAGGACGCGGGCGAGCCACCTCGGCAGCCACCACGCGTGACGACCGGCGAGGGCCATGGCGGCGGGCACCAGCGTCATCCGCACCAGGAACGCGTCGAAGGCGACGCCGATGGCCAGCGCGAAGGCGATGCCCTTGATGACGCCGGTGCCCTCGGGGACGAACGCGAAGAAGACGAAGAACATGATGAGCGCCGCCGCCGTGACGACGCGCGCGGCGTGCTGGAAGCCGTGCACGATCGACGAGCGCGGTTCGCGGGTCTTCACGAACTCCTCGCGCATGCCGGAGACGAGGAACACCTCGTAGTCCATGGCGAGCCCGAACAGCACCGCCATGAGCAGGATGGGCAGGAAGCTCAGGATCGGCCCCGGTTCGACGTGCATGAGGTCGGCGAACCACCCCCACTGGAACACGGCGACCGTGACCCCGATCGCGCCGAACGCCGAGAGGAGGAAGCCGAGCGCCGCCTTGACGGGCACGAACAGCGAGCGGAACACGATGAGCAGCAGGACGATCGACAGCCCCACGACGATGAGCGCGAACGGGATGAGCGCATCGGTGAGGCGCTGCGAGATGTCGATCGAGACGGCGGTGTAGCCGGTCACCGCGATGGGCGTGCCGAACTCCTCGGCGATCTCCGGCTCGAGCGCACGGATGTCCTGCACCACCTGCTTGGTCTCCGGGTCGGTCGGTCCGCTCTCGGGGATCACCTGGATGATCGCGGTGTCGACGGTCTCGTTCGGGAGGCCCTCGCCGACGTAGTCGACGCCGTCGACCCGGGCGAGGCGCTCGCCGATCGCGTCGAGGTCCTCGAAGATGTCGGTGGTCTGCGTGATGTCGACCGTCACGATGAGCGGACCGTTCGCGCCGGGGCCGAAGCCCGCCTCGATCATCTCGTAGGCCTCGCGCTGGCTGGATCCGGCTTCGCCCTCGCCACCCGGGAGGTTCAGGTCGAGGCTCGCCGCGGGGATCGCCGCCGTGCCGAGGAGCCCCACCACGAGCACCAGGAACACGACCGGCGCCTTCAGCACCGTGTCGACCCAGCGGCGCCCGAGGGTCGGCCGGCCGCCCTCGTCGGCGGCGACGGCGCGGCGGTGCGCCCGACTGCCGGGCTTCGGCGCCAGCCGCCCCTTCGCGAGGCCGAGCAGCGCCGGCAGGAGCGTGGTCGCGCCGATCACGGCGACGAGGACGGCGAACGCCGCGGCGACGCCCATGACGCTGAGGAACGGGATGCCGACGACGAGCAGGCCGAGGAGCGCGATGATCACCGTGAGGCCGGCGAACACGACGGCGCCGCCCGCGGTCGCGACGGCCTCCGCCGCGCTCTCCTCGGGGTCCATGCCGCGCGCGAGCTGGGTGCGGTGCCGCGACAGGATGAACAGGGCGTAGTCGATGCCGACGGCGAGGCCGATCATGACCGCGAGCATGGGCGCCGTGCTCGACACGGTGGCGAACGCGGAGACCACGGCGATGCCGCCGAACGTCGCGCCGACGCCCACGATCGCCGTGAGGAGGGGCATTCCGGCAGCGAGGAGCGACCCGAAGGTGATGAGCAGGACCACTCCGGCGAAGAGCACGCCGAAGACCTCGGTGATCGTCAGGCCGAACGTGGTCTCCTGGAACACCTCGCCGCCGAACGCGACCCGGAGGCCGGCGTCGCGGCCCGCGTCGCCCGTGGCGACGACCGCGTCGATCGACTCCTGCGCGACATCCGTCACCGGCCCGTCGAACTGCACCTGGATGTAGGCCGTGCGCGCATCGTCGGAGACCTGGTCGCCGGCGTACTCGTCGAACGGGCCGAGCACGCTCGCCACGCCGTCGACGCGCTCGAGCTCGCGCTCCATGTCGGCGATCGCGGCGCGGGAGTCCGGGTCCTCGACGGACCCGCCGTCGGGCGCCTCGACGACGGCCTTGGCCGACGCGCCGGCGGTCTGGGGGAACACGGCGGCGAGCTGGTCGATGGCGTCCTGCGATTCGGTGCCGGGGATCGCGTACGACTCCTGGAGTTGGCCGCCGAGGGCGATGCCGCCGCCGACGAGCGCCGTGAGCGCGACGACCCAGGCGACGACGACGAGCCAGGCGCGGCGGAAGGCGGCGCGCCCGATGCGGTGGAGGAGGAGAGCCACGTGCGGTCCTTACTCGGCGTCGGCGGTGCGGGTGGCGGCGGGCGGGGCGAGCAGCTCGGGCAGCACCGCGTGCAGCGCGGCCCGGAGTTCGTCGTCGGACGGCTGCGCGCGGTCGTCGGCGAACGTGCGGCCGGCGGTGAGCAGGAAGGCGGCACCGCCCAGCGCGACGCCGAAGCGCACCTGGTCCTCGACGCTCTCGCGCTCGTCGCAGATCGCCGCGGCGAGGCGGCGCACGGCCGCGTCGGCGCGGGCGATGATCGGCAGCTCGGCGAGGCTCGGCCCCTGGATCAGGAACACGTGCACGGCCTCGCGGTGCACGAGCATGAGGTCGATCACCCGGTCGACGAGCCGGCGGCGGCGCACCGGGTCGCGGCCCGCGAGGTAGTCCTCGAGGACCTCTTCGAACTGGCTGACGGCCGGCTCGATCGCGGACTCGAGCAGGGCCTCCTTCGACGCGTAGTGGTAGAGCACGCTCGACTTCGAGTAGCCGGCGTGGTCGGCGATGTGCTGCAGCGAGGTGGCCGCGAAGCCGACGCTCGCGAACTGCTCGAGGGCGGCCTGCTTGAGTTCGTCGGCCGCGCGGGCGCGCGCCGGCGCCTTGGCATCGGTGGGCATGCGGATGACGCTACCTTGACCGATCGGTCAGATCCTGCACGATCGGTCAGATTCGCGGGGATCTCCCAGCGAGCGGGTGTCAACCGGTCGCATGCGTCGGACCCGGGCGGTAGTTTCGGGGCATGCGCAAGTACCTCTTCAGCGGAGCCGTCCTCACCTCGCTCTTCGGCGCCGTCGGCGTCATCAAGGCGACGGCGGCAGGACCGCGCGACTGGAGGCTCCTGCTGATGTGGGTGTCATGGGCCGCGACGCTCGCGATCGCGATCGGCACCGTGGCCGACGAGCAGAAGCGCCGCGAACTGGCCGAGTAGCCCTCCCGGCCGCGGCGGCGACGACGCGGCCGCACCATCCTCGCCCGAGCCATCACCCCCGTTCAGGGGCGGCTCGGGCGCTGTGCGGCGTGTCCCGGCGAGGATGCCGCGCCGCCGACGGACACTGGACGGGACCGAGTCCGCCGCCCGAGATCCGCCGACCGACCCCCACGAGAGGACACCGATGTTCCGCCGCTGGCGCCGCGCGCGGCTCGCCGCACAAGCCGCCGCCCACACCGCACCCGCCGCCCCGTCGCCCGCCGCGACCGCTGCGGACCTGCGCGGGGAGCACATCTTCGAGCTCGTCAACGCGCGACTCTCCCGGTTCATCGGCCCCGAAGGCGACTGGTCGCTCGTCCGCCGCGGCGACGACGACACCGACCGCATCTTCCAGTCGATGCTCACCCACCAGATCGCCGCCGAGGTCACGCGCGCCATCCTCGAGGAGCGCGAGCAGGTCGCCGTCGTGGTGCCGGCCGACGAGGCATCCCTCGCCCTCAGCTGGTCGCCCGCCCCGCTCGTCATGTGGGCCGACCCGATCGACACCGGCGCCGACACCCTCGACGACGAACTGCAGTCGACGGATGCCGCGGGCGACGACGCCCTCCGCGCCGCATCCGTGCCCGCCCCGGTCGCCGCGACCGACCCGGCCAAGGCGGCCTGACCCGCAGCGAGTGCCTGAGGCCGGTCCACTTCGCCCGCCGAGGCGTCGTGCTCGACGGACGCCGCTCCAAAATCGCGCACCGTTTCTTGTACGGCCACCTCGAGCGACCGCTCCCCCGCCGTTCCTAGCGTGAGAACAGGGCCCCGCGCCCGCCACGCCGAATCACGGGAGCATGATGACCGACACCCAGACCCCCGCCGCAACCGCGCCCGCGCCCGGGCGCGGCCGCGCCCGCATCCCGGCACGCGACCTCGCGCAGATCGCCGTCTTCGCCGCGCTCATCGCGGCGCTCGGCCTGCCGGGCGCGCTCTACCTCGGCGGCACCGCGGTGCCGATCACGTTCCAGACGCTCGGGGTCATGCTCGCCGGTGCGATCCTCGGGGCGCGCAAGGGCTCGCTCGCGGTGCTCCTGCTGCTCGCGCTCGTCGCGGCGGGCCTGCCGCTGCTGTCCGGCGGACGCGGGGGCCTCTCGGTGTTCGTCGGCCCGTCGGTCGGCTACCTCATCGGCTGGGTGCTCGGCGCGTTCGTCGTCGGCTGGTTCACGGCGCGGCTGCTCCCCCGCTACCGGGTGCTGCCCGCGCTCGGTGCGACCGCCCTGGGCGGCATCGTCGCCATCTACCTCGTCGGCGTTCCCGTCTTCGCGGCGATCACCGGCACGCCCCTCGGGGTCGCCATCGCCGGGTCCGCGCTGTTCCTGCCGGGCGACATCCTGAAGGTCGTCGTGACCGTGCTGGTCGCCAAGGGCGTGCACCGCGCGTGGCCCGGGCTCATCGAGCCGCGACCCTGGCCGTGGCGTCGCCGGGCGGTGATCCCGACGGCATGAGCGACTGGCTGCGCGGCCGCGCCGACGACGTCGCCCTCGCGTTCGGCGGCGACGTCGTGCGCTACGGCGAGCTCGCGCGCGCGGTCGACGCGGCCGCGCTCCCGCCGGGTGCCGGGGCGGCCGGATGCCGCGTCGGCACCGATCCGGTCGACCTCGTCGTCACGGTGCTCGCGGGCCTGCGACGCGGTCGGCCGGTCCTCGTCGGTGCCGACCGCGCGGCGGCCGACCGGCTCTCGCCCCTGCTTCCGGAGGGGACAGAGCTCGGCCTGACCACCTCGGGATCGACCGCGCCGCCCGGCGCCGCGCCGCGCATGGTCGCCCGGACGGGCGCGTCATGGCTCGCCTCGGCGGCGCCCCTCGCCGAACTGGCCGGGCTCGAGGCCCGCGACCGCGTGGCCGTGTCCGGTCCCCTGCACGTCTCGATGCACCTCTACGCGGTGCTCCACGCGCTGTCGCTCGGGGCCACCGCCACCGACCGCGTGCAGGGCGCGGACGTCGTGCACGCCACGCCCACCCGGCTGACCCGCATCGTCGAGGAGCCCGACGCGCCGCGGACCGCGATCGTCGCGGGCGCCGCGACGGGAGCCGCGCTCCGTGAACGCGCGGCGGACCGCGGCATCCGCCTCGTCGAGTACTACGGCGCGGCCGAGCTCTCGTTCGTGCTCGCGGGCGACCGCGCCGTCGGCGTGCTCGAGGCCTTCCCCGGCGTCGACATCGAGCTCCGGCCAACGCCGGCGGGCGACCGGATCTGGGCGCGATCGCCCTACCTCGCCCTCGGCACCGTCGACGAGACCGGTGCGACCGACCTGGAGCGGGACGAGCGCGGGTTCGCCACCGTCGGCGACCTCGGCGAGCGGATGGCGGGCGGCGGCATCCGGGTGCTCGGCCGCGGCGACGCCGCGATCACCACCGCGGGCGCGACCGTGCCCGCCGAGCAGGTGGAGGCGCGCCTGGCCGCACTGCCCGGCGTCGCGGCCGCCGCGGTGCTGGGCGAGCCGCACGACCTGCTCGGGCAGCGCATCGTCGCCGTCGTCGAGCTCGACGCCGGCGCGACGCTCGAGCAGGTCGCCGTCGCCGCGCGCGGCGTGCTCTCGGCCGTCGAGCTGCCCCGCCGGTGGTACGCCCGGCCGCTCCCGCGCACGGCATCGGGCAAGGTCGCCCGAGCAGCGCTGCGCGACGCGGTGCTCTCCGGCGAAGCCGGCCCCGGCTTCCCCGCCGCCCACGCACCGGACGGAACCGCCGCATGAGCACCGACCGCTCCCCCGTCATCGTCGCCGCCCGACGCACCGCCATCGGCACGGCCGGGCGCGGGTTCGCCGCGCACACGGTCGACGCGCTCGCCGCGCCCGTGCTCGCCGCGACCACCGCCGCGGTCGCGCCCGCCGGGCTGCCGGTCGACGACGTCGTGCTGGGCAACTGCATGGGTCCCGGCGGCGACCTCGCGCGCGTGGCGGCGCTGCGCGCGGGCCTCGGCACGACGGTGCCGGGCGTCACCGTCGACCGCCAGTGCGGCTCCGGCCTCGACGCGGTGCTGCAGGCCGCCGCTCGCGTGCGCGCGGGCGACGCGAAGCTGGTGCTGGCCGGCGGCGCCGAGTCCGCCTCCACCGCGCCGCACCGCCACTGGCCCGATTCGGGCGAGCGCTACGAGCGTGCACCGTTCGCACCCGCGGGGTTCGCCGACCCGGAGATGGGGCCGGCCGCTGAGCACCTGGCCCGCGCGCGCGGCATCACGCGCGCCCGGCAGGACGCCTGGGCGGCACGTTCCCACGCGCGCGCTGCGGCCGCGCAGGCGGCGGGCGTCTTCGACGCCGAACTCGTGCCGGTCGACGGCGTCGCCCGCGACGACCGGCCCCGCGCGGCGATGGACGCCACCCGCCTCGCGCGATTCACGCCGGTCTTCGAGTCGGACGGCACCGTCACCGCGGGCAACTCGTGCGGGTTCTCGGACGGCGCCGCCGCGATGGCGGTCACGACCCCGGACGTCGCGCGCGAGCTCGGTCTCCCGGCGCTGCGCGTGCGCGCGGCCGCGGTCGCGGCGGGCGACCCCGCGCTACCCGGCATCGGCGCCGCGCCGGCCGCCCGTGCCGTGCTGGACCGCGCCGGCCTCACCGTCGCCGACCTCGGCTTCGTCGAGATCACGGAGGCGTTCGCCGCGCAGCTGCTCGCGGTGAGCGACGACCTCGGCCTCGACGAGGCGACGATCTCCGCCGACGGCGGCGCCATCGCGCTCGGTCACCCCTGGGGCGCGTCCGGCGCCATCCTCCTCGTGCGGCTCGCCGCGCGCATGCTCGCCGACGACGCCGACGGCCGCGCCGGGCTCGCCGCGTGCTCGATCGGCGGCGGACAGGGCATCGCGATGATCGTGGAGCGGGCGGCATGAGCGGCATCCGCTTCGAGGACGTCAGCCACGACTTCGGCGACGAGCGCGTCGTCGACCACGTCACGCTCGAGCTGACCGAACGGCGGGTCGGCATCGTCGGCGCGAACGGCTCGGGCAAGTCGACGCTCGCGCGCATGATCAACGGCCTCGTCACGCCCGCCGAGGGCCGCGTCGAGGTCGACGGCCTCGATGTCGGCAAGCAGGGCCGGGAGGTGCGCCGCCGCGTCGGCTTCGTCTTCACCAACGCCGACACGCAGATCGTGATGCCCACCGTGCGCGAGGACGTCGCGTTCACGCTGCGCCGCCACCGGCTGAGTCCGGCGGATGCCGCGGCCCGCGTCGAGCGGACCCTCGACCGGTTCGGGCTCACCGACCTCGCCGACCGGCCCGCGCACCGGCTCTCCGGCGGACAGAAGCAGCTGCTCGCGCTCGCGGCCGTCCTCGTCGGCGAGCCGTCGATCGTCGTCGCCGACGAGCCCACGACACTGCTCGACGCCCGGAACGCCCGCCGCATCGCCGAGCACTTCGAGACGCTCGACGAGCAGCTCGTGGTCGTGAGCCACCAGCTCGAACTGCTCGAGTCGTTCGACCGGGTCATCGTCATGGAGGGCGGCCGCGTGATCGCCGACGACGAACCGCGTCCGTCGCTCGACGCGTACCGGGCCCTGATCGGGTGAGCGGCGCATGATCGGCGTCTTCCACCCCGGCACCTCGGTGGTGCACCGCGCGCCCGCGCTGGTGAAGCTCGGGCTGCTGGCCGTCATCGTGACCACGGTGGCGCTGCTGCCGTCGCTTCCGGCCCTCGGGGCGGCATCCGTCGTCGTCGTCGCGCTGTTCGCGCTCGCGCGCGTGCCGTTCCGCGTGGCGTGGCGGCAGGTGTCGCCGATCCTGTGGATCCTCGCGTTCGCGGTGCCCGTGCAGTGGATCTTCGCCGGCTGGGAGGCGGCCGCGACCATGGGCGTGCGGCTCGTGCTCGCCGTCGCGCTGGCGGCCGTCTACACGCTCACGACGCCGGTCACGGCGACGCTCGACGCGATGCAGGTGCTGCTGCGACCGTTCCGCCGCTGGATCGACGCCGACCGCGTCGGCCTCGCGCTGGCCCTGGCGATCCGCTGCGTGCCCCTGCTCGCCGACCTCGTGCGCGAGGTGCTCGACGCGCGCAAGGCGCGCGGCGCCGAGGGCTCGCCGACGGCGTTCGCGGTCCCCGTGATCGTGCGCGCGCTGCGCACCGCGGATCACCTCGGCGAGGCGCTCATGGCGCGCGGCGTCGACGACTGAGCGGATGCCGCAGCCGGGCCGGCCGGCGTCTCGACGCACCGGTCCGCCCGTGTCGCCGGTCTGCGCCAGACTGGTCCTCGCCCTGCCGACCCGAGGAGACCCGCACCGACATGATGGGTGTCACCCATGCCACCAGCGGCGCCGCCGCGTGGATCGCGATCACCAGCACGATGCCCGTCATCACCTTCGGGACGTACCCGCTCGATCCCGTCGGCGTGCTCGCGGGCACGGCCGTGTGCGCGGGGGCCGCGCTGCTGCCCGACGCCGACCATCACAGCGCGACGATCGCACGATCCGTGCCGGTGCTCGGGCGCCTCGCGACCGGGACGGTCGGGGTGTTCGCGGGCGGCCACCGCCAGGGCGCGCACTCCGCGATCGCGATCGGCGTCGTCGCAGCGGCCGCGTGGGCGCTGACGCTGCTCACCGTCCCCACCGAGGCGTTCGGCACGATCGCCGTCGGCGCCGGCATCGGCACCGCGGCCCTGACCGCGTTCGGCCTCAAGGCCCGGCGGTACGCGCCGTCGTGGCCGGTCGCGTGGCTGCTCGGCGTGCTGCTCGGGGCGTTCATCGTCGTGTTCGCGCCCGACCAGGTCGGATGGTTCCCGCTCGCCGTCACGGTCGGCTTCGTCGCGCACCTCGCCGGGGACTTCCTCACGACGGGCGGGTTGCCGGGACTGCTCTGGCCGTGGGTGCTGCGGCCGCCGGAGCAGCTCCGGCCGGTGCCCGTGATCAACCGCATCTGGCTGCCCAACGGCTTCGTCGCCCTGCCGGTGCTCGGCGACACGGGTTCGTACCGCGAGGCCCTCTTCGGTACGCTGCTCGCGCTGTACTGCTTCGCGGGGTTCGCGCACGAGGGGCTGGTGCTCGCCGGCGTCGACCTCCTCGCCCTCCTGGCGACGGACGCCGCGAACCCGACCGGAGGCACGCCATGACCGACCCGCAGCCGCACGCCACCCGCATCGGCATCGAACCGGCCACGTCCGCCGCCGACGCCGAGCTGGTCGAATCGATCGCGGACCTCGTCAACCGCGTCTACAACGAGGCCGAGGCGGGCCTCTGGCTGCCCGGTGCGGAGCGCACGACGCCCGAGCAGGTCGCCGAGCTCGTCGCTGCGGGACAGATCGCCACCGCGAGGGAGCACGACCGCCTGGTCGGGGCGGTGCGCGTGCACGCGCTCGACGACGACCTCGCGGAGTTCGGCATGCTCGCCGCCGACCCCGACCGACGCGGGCTGGGCATCGGCCGCGACCTCGTCGCGTTCTCCGAACGTCTCGCCGCGGGGCGCGGCGCCCGGACGATGCAGCTCGAGCTCCTCGTGCCCGTGTCGTGGGCCCACCCGTCGAAGGAGTTCCTCCGCGCCTGGTACGAGCGCCTCGGATACCGGGTGGTGCGGACCGGCGACCTCGCCGAGCTGCACCCCGAGCTCGCGCCGTTGCTCGCGACCGAGTGCGACCTGCTCGTGTTCCACCGGCCGCTCGCATCCGTGCGCTGACGCCGGGCAGCCGTGCACTGACGCCGTCGAGCCGCGAGCGGCGTCCCCGGACGCGAAAAAGCCCCGGATGCTGGCGAGAGCATTCCGGGGCTGATCCGTGCACCCCCAGGGACTTGAACCCTGAACCCACTGATTAAGAGTCAGTTGCTCTGCCGATTGAGCTAGAGGTGCGTTCCGGCGGGATCTGCATCAACCCCGAACCGAGGAACAACGGTATCAGGTGGGCCGCCCCAACGCGAATCGGGGCCGCTCGGGCGCGTCGCGCGTCGAACCGACGAGCAGCCGCGCACGGATCGGCGTTCCGCCGCGGCATCCGTCGGCGTCTCGCGTCGCGATTAGGCTGGCCGGGTGACGGATGCCACGACCCAGCCGGAACCCCACGACCCCGCCCGCGACGGTGTCGACCCCGACGTCGAGGCGCTCGCGCTCGACAACGACCTCGCGCTCGCCCTCGAGTTGGCCGATCTCGCCGACGCGGCGGCCATGGACCGGTTCCGGGCCGTCGACCTCCGCGTCGACACCAAGCCCGACCGCACCTTCGTGACCGAGGCCGACCTCGCCGTCGAGCGCGCCGTTCGCGACCTGATCGCCGAACGACGACCCGGCGACGGCGTCCTCGGCGAGGAGTACGGCACGCAGGGCTCCGGATCGCGCCAGTGGATCGTCGACCCGATCGACGGCACCTCCAACTTCCTCCGCGGCGTCCCGGTCTGGGGCGCGCTCATCGCACTCACGGTCGACGGCGTCCCGGTCGTGGGCGTCGCGTCGATGCCCGCGCTCGGCCGTCGCTGGTGGGGCGCGCAGGGCCTCGGGGCGTTCACCACCGATGCGCCCGGCGCCGAGCCCCGCGCGATCCGGGTGTCGGAGGTGTCCGAGCTCGCCGACGCCTCGCTGAGCTTCCAGAGCATCGCCCAGTGGCGCGACGCCGGGCAGCTCGAGGCGCTGCTCGCCCTCGGCGAGCGGGTCTGGCGCGATCGCGCGTACGGCGACCTCTGGTCGTACTGCCTCTTGGCGGAGGGGCTCGTCGACGTGGTGGCCGAGTTCGACCTGAAGCCGTGGGACATCGCCGCGGCGGTGCCGATCGTCGAGGCGGCCGGCGGCCGGGTGACCTCGACGGCCGGCACGGACCTCGGCGACGGCAGCGTGCTCGCCACGAACGGTCGCCTGCACGACGCGGTGCTGGGCGTGCTCGATCGCGGCGCGGCATCCGCCGACTGACCCGCCCGGCACCTGAACCCGCACGCGATCGACCGACCGGAGGCCGCCATGGAACTCTGCATCTTCACCGAACCCCAGCAGGGCATGAGCTACGACGAGCAGCTCGCGCAGGCGCAGGCGACCGAGCGGCTCGGGTTCGACGGCTGGTTCCGCAGCGACCACTACCTGCGCATGGGCGACGGCTCGCCGCTGCCGGGGCCGACCGACGCCTGGACGACGCTCGCCGGGCTCGCCCGCGAGACCAGCCGCATCCGGCTCGGCACGCTCGTGTCGTCGGCGACGTTCCGGCACCCGAGTGTGCTCGCCATCCAGGTCGCGCAGGTCGACGCGATGTCGGGGGGTCGCGCCGAGTTCGGCCTCGGCACCGGATGGTTCGCCGAGGAGCACCGCGCGTACGGCATTCCGTTCCCCGACCGCCGGTTCGGCCTGCTCGAGGAGCAACTGGCGATCGTCACCGGGCTGTGGTCCACGCCGGTCGGCGAGACGTTCTCGTTCGCCGGCGAGCACTACGAGCTCGACGCCGCTCCCGCCCTGCCGAAGCCCGTGCAGGCCCGCATGCCCGTCATCGTCGGCGGCGGCGGTCCCTCGCGCACGCCCGCGATCGCCGCGCGATACGCGACCGAGTACAACCGGGGCTTCGTGGGCGAGGACGAGATCGCGGTCGCGTTCGCGCGCGTACGGGCCGCCTGCGAGGCGGCCGACCGCGATCCGGCGAGCCTGCGCCTCAGCGTGGCGCTGCCGACGGTCGTGGCGACGGATGACGCCACCTACCGCCGTCGGCTCGACGCGATCGGGGCCGACCCGGCGACGTTCGCCGAGGTCAACGTCGCGGGGACGCCCGAGCGGGCCGTGGAGAAGCTGCAGCGCCTGCGCGACCTCGGCGCCGACCGCGTCTACCTCCAGCTCGTCGACGTGCGCGACCTCGAACACGTGGAACTCATCGGCGCCGAGGTGCTCCCGCACCTGCGTTGACGCGCCATCCGGCGTCACGAGCGGTGACGCGGAGCCTCGCGGAGCGTACCCTTGAGATGAGGGCCGGGGGGCCTCGATGGGGGAAGAGCCGGTGGTGGGGCGGAGACGTCATCAGGTCGAGGACCAGCGACCGCTGGGTCCTGACGACGACCCCTACCTCGCCTACCTCCAGTGGCGCGAAGAGCGCGAGGCGGAGGCCGCCGCGGCGCGCGCCGCCGCGGGCGAGCCCGAGCCCGAACCGCAGGAGGCGGAGTCGGTCTTCGCGGGGCGCACGGGCCTCCGCTCGCTGATCGGGCGTCTCTCGGCACGGCGTCACGTCAACGGCCGCGACTGAGGCGCCGGCCGCCCTCCCGGAACCGGTGGCGTGCCGCTAGGCTGGCGCGGCCGCACCCGCACGGACGGCGGCTCACCCTCTCGAGACAGGAACCGAATTGCCCTCCATCGTTCGCGTCGCGCGCCCTGCCGCGATCGCCGCCGCCGCCCTCCTCGCCGCGTCGCTCACCGGTTGCGGTGCGATCGGCGACCTGCTGTCGGGACCGGCCCAGCCGGAGCGGGACGAGACCACCCAGGAGATCGTCGAGTCGGCCGACGCCGACGTCTTCGCGCTGCGCGTCGGCGACTGCCTCAACATGATCGCGGCCGACGAGGTGGAGACCGTTCCGGTCGTCCCCTGCGGGGAGCCGCACAGCGACGAGGTGTTCCACGAGTTCCAGATCCCCGAAGGCGAGTATCCCGGCGACGATGCCGTGATCGCCGCCGCCGAGGAGTCGTGCCTCGCCGCCTTCGAACCGTTCATCGGCCTGCCGTTCGAGGAATCGACCCTCGACGTGTCCTGGTACGTGCCCACGCAGCAGTCGTGGGAGGGCATGGACGACCGCACGGTGTCGTGCATGGTCTCCGACCCGGCCGGCGAGGTCACGGGCACGCTGAAGAACGCCCAGTACTGACGCCGCGTACGACGAAGGCCGCCCCCTCGGGGGCGGCCTTCGTGCGGCTGACTTCACGTCGTGCGATGACGGCCGATGGTGGAGATGGGGGGAATTGAACCCCCGTCCATCGCTGTGATTCCACGCCTTCTCCGGGCGCAGCCTGTGCAAGCGTTCTGCTCGGCCCCGACCTTTGCCACAGGCACCCAAGTCGACAGGCCCAGCCTGAAGAAAGTCCCACGCGTCGCTCAGGCGACGACGCGCAGCAAGTTCCCTAGATGACGCCAGCGACCGGGTCGGGAACGCACCCGGGCTGACGGACTATCGGGCTCGCTTAGGCAGCGAGGGCGAAGTCAGACTGCTTCGTATTGGCAGTTATTGTTTCGCAGAGATCGTTTACGAGATAACCCTGCATCCTCGGCCCGCTTCTCGTGGGTTCGCAGGCGATGTCGAAACCGATCATCCCCATGTCTCGCCGCCCGACCGGAGTCGGACTGACGGGCCGTCAATCGCACGCTGTGGAGTTGCCATACCCGGGCGGTGGAGCGTTGAGGCTCCGGTCACCCGGCCTTACAGTCTAGAACAGGCGCGGCCGCTCCGCCATTCCCGAGCGGATGTCACGAGGGGAACCGCATGGCCACGGTCATCGCCGTCAGCGGACGCGCCGAGGTGCGCATCGAACCGGAGCTCGGGGCGGTGTCGCTCACCGTCGGGTCGTCGGGCGGAGACCGCGAGCCGCTGCTCCGCGACGTGTCCGGCGCGCACGAGCGACTCCTCGAGGACGTCCGCGAGCTTGAGGCATCCGGCGCGCTCGACTCCTGGTCGGCCGGGCAGCTGCGCGTCTGGTCGCACCGCCCCTGGAACGCCGAGGGCCGGCAGCTTCCGCTCGTGCACCAGGCCAACGCCGACGTCGAGGTGGTCTTCCGCGACCTCTCGGCGCTCGGCGGCTGGCTCGGCCGCGTGACCGGCGCACCGCACCTCTCGCTCGGCGGCATCGACTGGCGGCTGACGGAGGCCACGCGGGAGCGCGTGCTCGAATCGGCGCAGCGCGACGCCGTCGCCGATGCCGTGCGCAAGGCCGCGGTCTACGCCGAGGCGCTGGGGCTCGGCACGCCCGTCCCGATCGAGCTGGCTGACAGCGGCATGCTCGCCGCGCCCCAGCCCGTTCCTCGCGCCCACAAGGCGCTCATGATGCGGGCCATGGACGTGGGCGGCGCGCCGGAACCCGAGATCGCTCCTGCGAAGCTCGTGGTCGAGGCGTCGGTCGACGCTCGCTTCAGTGCCGAATAGCCGCGGAGTAGCGGCCGCGGTTCCGCGGTGTCCGCGACGGACGGGCCTCGGGTCGGCAGGACTCAGCTGCGCTCGATGAGCAGCGACTCGAGCGCCTCGAGCTCGTCAGGCGTGAGGCCCGACGCGAGCAGGTACTCGCGCACCGTGCCGTGGCGCCGCTCGACCTCGTCGAGCGCGACCTCGATCGCCTCCCGGGGGCTGCCGCCCATCAGGGTGCGGAGCTCGGGGGTGTCCGGCACGCCGTAGCATCCGATGAGCGCGACCATCTCCTCGAGCCACTCCCCCGCGAGGTGGGACTCGGTGAGCACGTAGTCCGCGATCACGGCCTCGCGATCGACGCCCGCCCCGAGCAGCGTGAGCGCGACGACGATGCCGGTGCGGTCCTTGCCGGCGGTGCAGTGCACGAGCACCGCACGCTCGCCGGAGGACGCGATCTCACGCACGGCGTCGACGACCACGGGCGCGTGCGTGGTGACGATGCGGTGGTAGAGCGCTTCGAGGGAGATGCCGTGCTCGCCCTGCGACGCACCGGAGCCCTCGAACACGGGGAGGCGGCGCACCTCGACGTCGAGACCCTCCAGGTCGTCGGGCATGAGCCGCGCCTCGTTGTCGTCGCGCAGGTCGATCACGACGCCGACGTCGAGTCGCCGGAGCGCCTCGCGCCCCTCGTCGCCGAGCCGGTGCAGCCCGTCCGACCGGAACAGCACCCCGCGGCGGACGCTCCCGCCACGCGCCGGCAAGCCGCCCACGTCGCGGAAGTTGTACGTGCCCGGCACGGGGATGCGCGTCGAGATCTCCACGGATCGGAGCCTACCCGTCGTCATCCGACGGACGGCTGGGAGAAACTACTTTCCATAGTTGCAACTACTTGCTAGAGTGCCGGGCATGACGTTCGACGACCGCTCCGACCCCGCACTGCCCGACCCGGGGGCTTCGCCGTCCGGCCGCGAACCCGATGCCGCCACCGCCGCGGCGCGCCTGCGGGAGGCCGCCTCGGCGGGTCGCCTGGTCGCCGTGCAGGGGTCCGCCTCGGCATCCGCGTGGCTCACCGGCCTCGCCGCGGCGAGCGCCATGTATCTCTTCGCGCTCGGCTGGTTCGAGCGCAGCGACGAGGCGCCCATCCTCGCCGTCTCGTTGGCGTTCGGGGCCGTCCTCGGCGTGCTCTCGGTCGTCCACCTCCGCCGGCTGCGGGCGTCGAGCCTGGGCTTCTCCCGTCGCTTCGGGGTGGCGGTGGGCGGCTGGGGCGCCGTGTTCGCGGTGACGCTCGTGCTGGGCCTGCTCGTGTTCCCGGCGTCGCCGGTGTACTTCGCGATCGCCGCGATCGCGACGGCCGCGCCGCCGCTCTGGGGATCGCTCCGCGAGCTGGTGATCGTCCGTGGCTGAGCCCGCTGCCACCGGCGCGGCGGACGGCGCCCATCCGCGTCACCGGCTCGACCCGCTGCTGCAGCGGGCCGTGCCGTTCTCGATCTGCGCGCTGCTCGCCGCCGCCGACGAGGCGGAGTTCGCGTTCGTCCGCGACACGGTCGAGGTGAGCGATTCGGTGCTCAGCAAGCAGGCCTCGGCGCTCGAAGCCGCCGGCTACGTCTCCGTCCGCAAGGGGTTCGTCGGCAAGTACCCGCGCACGTGGCTCGCGCTGACCCCGCAGGGTCGAGCGGCCTTCGCCGCGCACCTCGACGCGCTCCGTGCGATCGCCGGCTGAGGACGCGGCGCGGCAGGGGTGCGGCGCCGCTCCGCTCGGCTACTCCCCCAGGTGCCGCCGCGAGGCGATCGCTCGCGCGGCCTCGCGCTTGTCCTGCTTCTCGCGCAGCGCCTGGCGCTTGTCGTACTCGCGCTTGCCCTTCGCGATCGCGATCTCGACCTTGGCGCGCCCGTCGCTGAAGTAGAGGCGCAGCGGCACGATCGTGTAGCCGCCCTCCTTGGTCTTGTGGCTGATCTTCACGATCTCGTGCTTGTGCAGCAGCAGCTTGCGCTTGCGCCGCGGCGCATGGTTGTTCCAGGTGCCCTCGGTGTACTCGGGGATGTGCACCGCATCGAGCCACATCTCGCCGCCGTCGATGAACGCGTACCCGTCGACGAGCGACGCCCGCCCCTGCCGCAGGGACTTGACCTCGGTGCCCGAGAGCACGATGCCGGCCTCGTAGGTGTCCTCGATGGTGTAGTCGTGGCGCGCCTTGCGGTTGGTCGCGACGACCTTCTCGCCCTGCTCCCTCGGCATGGCACGCTCCTCTCCTGGCAGCGTTCGAACAGCGGATGCCGCCGGCGTCGGCCGGCAAGCCCTTCAGTCTAGTCCGCCCCGCGGCATCCGCTCACCGTCGGCCGGGATCACACCCGGAGGTACCGCCCGATCGCGATCGCCGCGGAGATCGCCGCGAGCAGCACGCCCACGCCGATGAGGAGCGGCACCACGAGCAGCGCATCGCCCAGCCCCACGAACGTGAACGAGAGCGTCTCGGCGAGGTAGCCCTGCACGAAGAAGTACACGATGGCGACGACCGCGCCGCCCGCGAGGAGCGAACCGATCAACCCGGCGAAGATGCCCTCGAGCACGAACGGCGTCTGGATGAAGCGGTTGGACGCGCCCACGAGCCGCATGATCCCGAGCTCCTTGCGCCTCGAGTACGCCGACAGCCGGATGGTCGTCGCGATGAGGAGCGCGGCCGCGATGAGCATCACCCCGGCGACGGCCACGGCCGTGTAGCTCGCCACGTTCAGCACGTTGAAGATCTGGTCGAGGTAGCGGCGTTGGTCGACGACCTGCTCGACACCGGCGAGACCGGCCAGGCTCTCGACCAGCACGTCCGACTGCGACGGATCGACGAGGTTCACCCAGAACGTCTCGTTGAGCACGTCGGGCGTGACGTAGTCGGCCGCGGGCGTTCCCTCGAACTGCTCCTGGAAGTTCGCGTAGGCCTGGTCGCGGTCCTCGAAGTAGTACTCATCGATGAAGGGCGACAGCGTGGCCCCCGAGAGCTGCGCCTCGACGGCCTCCTTCTGTTCGGGCGTCGCCTCGCCGTCGATGCAGCCCGCGGCCGTCGACACCGCCGTGCACAGGTACACGGCGACCTGGGCGCGGTCGTACCAGTACCCGCGCATCTGCTGGATCTGCAGCTGCAGCAGCGCCGCGATGCCGACGAACGTGAGCGACACGAACGTGACGAGCACGACGGAGACCACCATGGTGGCGTTGCGGCGGAGGCCGTTGGCGGCCTCTCCGAGCACGAGTCCGACCCTCACTTGACGGGCCCCACTTCCTGGTCGTCGTCGCCGGGTCGCGGTCCGGCGGGGCTGCGCAGTCCGAGGCGCTCGGCGAGCGTGAGGTTCGCCGACTGCCGGCCGCTCACGGGCGGCGCGGGGCGTCCCGGTGGGCCGTCCGCGTCGTCGTCGACGGATGCCGCGGCATCCGCCTTCGCGCGATCGCCCGTGCCCAGCGGCTCGACGGGTGCGGTCGCGGCGGCCGTGATCGCGGCGGCCTCCTCGGTCACCTCGTCGGTCACCTCCGGCTCGACGTAGAGCGGCGGCGCGTCGCGCATCATCTGCGGCGTGACCTTGGGTGCGGCGGCGGTGACCGTCGGCGGCTCCGCCGGCGTCGGTCGCTCCTCGGGCGCCTCCATGGCGGCGGCCGTCCCGGCGGGCGCCTCCGGCGTCGGGACGTCGGCGGCGGACGGCGCCGAGGGCGCGGAGGCGGGCGCGGCGGCCGGCGCGTCGATGGGCTCGGCCGAGCGGCGGCGTCCGAGACCGCGCCGCTTGGGCTTCGGCTTCGGCTCGGGCGCAGCCGCCGCGGGCGCCGGCTCCGGCTGCACGGCCGCGGCGGCGGCCGGCGCGGGCTCGGTCGCGGCATCCGTCGCCGCCTCGGCAGCGACCGCTGCCGCCACCGCGCCGGGGACGCCGTCGGCGTGGATGGGCAGGTCCATGACCTCGTGGCTCAGCGCGTACCCGGCGCTCCGGGCGTCGCGGACGACCTCGCCCGAGGACAGCTCGATGACCCGGCGCTGCATCTGGTCGACGATGCCGGCCTCGTGCGTGGCCATGATGACGGTCGTGCCGCCGGCGTTGATGCGCTCGAGCAGGGTCATGATGCCGGCGCTCGTCACCGGGTCCAGGTTGCCCGTCGGCTCGTCGGCGAGGAGGATCTGCGGCTTGTTCACGATCGCCCGGGCGATGGCGACACGCTGCTGCTCTCCGCCGGACAGCTCGTGCGGCATCCGCTTGGCCTTGCCGTCGAGGCCGACCAGCTTCAACGTCTCGGGCACGGCGGTCTGGATGTAGCCGCGCGACTTGCCGATCACCCGGAGCGCGAACGCCACGTTGTCGAACACGTTCTTGTTCGGCAGCAGCCGGAAGTCCTGGAAGACGACGCCGAGGTTGCGGCGGAAGAACGGCACCTTGCGGCTCGAGATCCGCCTCAGGTCCTGTCCGAGCACGTGGATGCTGCCCGCCGTGGGCTTCTCCTCCTTGAGGATGAGGCGCAGGAAGCTGGACTTGCCCGAGCCCGACGCGCCGACGAGGAACACGAACTCGCCGCGCAGGATCTCGACGGTGATCCCGTCGAGGGCGGGGCGGTTCTGCCCGGGGTAGGTCTTGGTGACGGAGTCGAAGCGGATCATCGCGTTCGAGCGTAGGCGGAATCCATCGGAGTTCGGGCAGCGACACCGGAAAACGGCGTGCTCGCGGACGGGTGGAGACGGTTCAGTGGGGTGTTCCGGCCGACGAGCGCAGGTCGGCGGCGACATGATCGGCCCACGAGTCGATCGCGTGCCAATCGCGGAAGTCGCCCTCGGGCAGCGCATCGTTCGCGGGCATCCAGCTGACGATGCGATCGGGTCCGCGCAGCCGGTCGACGTCGAGCGCGCCGAAGAACACCATGCGGCCGCGCGGATGGATGCGCGACTCGTACTCCTCGAACTGCTTCGGCTCGGCGGCGACGAGCACGTCGTTGCCGTCGCGGTCGATGCGCTCCGTGCCGAGCGGACCGCTGCTGAACAGCCAGGTCGGCCTCGAGGCGAGCACCCCCGTGTTGCGCTCCACGAAGTTCCGGGCGGCCTTGCGCCACTTGCCCATGTAGGCGGCGCTGCCCACCACGTACGCGTCGTACTCGTGGGGTCGGTCGACGTCGCGGCAGCGGAGCACGTCGACGTGATGCCCCGCGGTGCGCAGCCGTGCGCCGATGCGCTCGGCGATGCCCTCGGTCGCCCCGTACTTGCTCGGATACGCGACCAGCACGCGCATGTCGGTCTCCCCTCACCGCGTCCCCCGACGGCCGACTGCGACGCCACGCTCGCCGGCCTCGGGGACCGAGTGCCGAAGGTCCCGACGCGCCGACCCGGTTCCCGCGACGACGCACGCGGAGTAGCGTGGCCCCCACCGCTCCGGAGGCTCGATGACCGTTCCGCTCATCGGCGTCGTCGCCGATCGCAAGCCCGCCAGCTCCGGCGCGTGGGTCGACATCCCGACCGACGGGCTGCCGCATTCGTACCTGTCGGCCATCGAGCAGGCGGGCGCCGCTCCCCTGCTGTTCCCGGCCCTCGACGTGCACCTCGACGATCCCGGCCGGCTGCTCGACCGGATCGACGGCCTGTTCCTCTCCGGCGGCCGCGACGTCGACCCGCACCTCTACGGGGCCACCCCGCACCCGGCCAACGACGAACCCCTCCGCATCCGCGACGAACTCGAGATCGCGCTGGCCCGGCAGGCTCGCGAGCGGGGCATGCCGGTCTTCGGCGCGTGCCGCGGCATGCAGGTGCTGAACGTCGCCCTCGGCGGCACGCTCGAACAGCACCTCGGCGACCGGGTGGACCTGTCGCCGCATCGCGACGTGTACGGCGTGCACACGGCGCACTCGGTCACGGTCGCGCCCGGCACGCTGCTGGACCGCATCACGCGCGACCGCGACTTCGACATCTCGTCGCACCACCACCAGGCCGTGGACCGGCTCGGCGAAGGGCTCATCGCCTCGGCGTCGGCGCCCGACGGGGTCGTCGAGGCGATCGAGACCACGGACGGCGGGTTCTGCATCGGCGTGCAGTGGCATCCCGAGGAACGACTCGAACCGGAGGGGCTCGCCCTCATCCGGGCGTTCGTCGGCGCGGCGCGGGCCTACGCGCAGGGTCGGGCCGACGGTGCGACGGCGGCGCCGATCAGCGCGGCGGCGGCGGTGGTCGAGTCGGCGTCGTGATGAACGGATGCCGCGCGGCATCCGTTCGGATCAGTCGTCGGTCTTGCGCTTGCGCCACTTGATGCCGGCGGCGATGAACCCGTCGAGGTCGCCGTCGAACACCTGGCTGGGGTTGCCGACCTCGTACTCGGTGCGGAGGTCCTTCACCATCTGGTACGGCGCGAGGACGTACGAGCGCATCTGATCGCCCCAGCTCGCGGTGATGTTGCCCGCGAGCTCCTTCTTCTGGGCGGCCTCCTGCTCCTTCTGCAGCAGGAGCAGCCGCGACTGGAGCACGCGCAGCGCGGCGGCGCGGTTCTGGATCTGCGACTTCTCGTTCTGCATCGACACGACGATGCCGGTCGGGAGGTGCGTGATGCGCACCGCGGAGTCGGTCGTGTTGACCGACTGCCCGCCAGGACCGCTCGAACGGAACACGTCGACGCGGATGTCGTTGTCGGGGATGTCGACCTCCTGCGCCTCCTCCATGAGCGGGATGACCTCGACCGCGGCGAAGCTGGTCTGCCGCTTGCCGGCGGCGCCGAAGGGGCTCATGCGCACGAGGCGGTGCGTGCCCGCCTCGACGGAGAGGGTGCCGAACGCGTACGGGGCGTCGATCTCGAAGGTGGCGGACTTGATGCCCGCCTCCTCGGCGTAGCTCGTGTCCATCACGGTGGCGTTGTAGCCGTGCTTCTCGGCCCAGCGCAGGTACATGCGCATGAGCATCTCGGCGAAGTCCGCGGCATCCACCCCGCCCGCGCCGGCGCGGATCGTGATGACGGCGGGCCGCTCGTCCCACTCGCCGTCGAGCAGCGTCTGCACCTCGAGGTCGCCGACGGTCTTCTGCAGCGACGCGAGCTCGGCGCGCGCCTCGGCGGCGGATTCCTCGTCGTCGGCCTCGCGCGCGAGTTCGATGAGCACCTCGAGGTCGTCGAGTCGCGACTCGATGCTCGTGATGCGCGTGAGCTCCGACTGGCGGTGGCTGAGCGCGCTGGTCACCTTCTGCGCGGCCTCGGGGTCGTCCCACAGGTCGGGCGCGCCCGCCTGCTCGCTGAGGCGCGCGATCTCCGCCTTCAGGGCGTCGACGTCGACGACGGCACGGATGTCACGGAACGTGGAGCGCAGCGCGGCGATCTCCTGCGAGAGGTCAAGATCCAACATGGCCTCCCCAGCCTAGTGGGCGGTGCCGGGAGGGGCCTGCGCGCGTGCTCGCCGCCGGTCCGGCGCGCGCCGGTGCCGGTCGCCCGGGCGCCGGGCGCGCGAGTGCGCGGCGAGTGCGCGGCGCCGGAGGCACGCGCTCGTCGCGCACCCGCGCGCTCGTGAGGAGCGGCGCGTCCCGGGGCGCCGGGGCGGGCGGAGCGGCGGGCCGCGGGGACGCGGGCATACGATCGGTCGGGTGACCTCCGACACCGCGCACTCGTTCTCGTGGCGGTCGATCGTCCTCCCCGCGTACCTGCCGACGCTGCTGTTCTCGCTCGGCGAGGGGGCGCTGATCCCCGTCATCCCGGTCGTGGCGACCGAGCGCGGTGCCTCGCTCGCCCTCGCGGGGCTGATCGCGGCGATGCTCATGGTGGGCGAACTCGTCGGCGACCTGCCCGCGGGCTGGCTCGTGGCGCGCATCGGCGAGCGCGCGGCGATGATCGGGGCGGCGGTGCTCGCGTCGGCGGGCACGGTGCTCGCGCTGCTCGTGCCGACGACGTGGGCGCTCGGCATCGGCGTGTTCCTGCTCGGGCTCGCCACGGCCGTGTTCGGGCTCGCCCGGCACGCGTTCCTCACGAGTTACGTGCCGGCCCGCGTGCGGGCGCGGGCGCTGTCGACGCTCGCGGGCGTGTTCCGCGGCGGGTGGGCGATCGGTCCGTTCCTCGCGGCGGGCATCATCGCGTGGACGGGATCGTCCGCGGCGGTGTTCTGGGTGCTCGTGGCCGCGTGCGCGGCGGTCGTGGTCGTGCTGCTCGTGCTGCCCGACCCCGAGCGGGTGTTCGGTGCGGCGATCCGGTCGCGCGCGGCATCCGCGAACCCTGACCCCGACGGCCAGACGGATGCCGCGCACGGCGTGTGGCGCGCGATCGTCACGCATCGCGGCGTCCTCACCCGCATCGGTACGGGCGTGGGCCTGCTCGCGGCGATCCGGGCGAGCCGCACGGTGATCGTGCCGCTGTGGGCGGTGTCGATCGGCATGCGACCGGATGCCGCGGCGCTGGTGATCGGCATCGCCGCGACGGTCGACTTCGCCCTCTTCTACGTCAGCGGGCACGTGATGGACCGGCACGGACGCCTCTGGAGCGCGATCCCGGGTCTCGTGGGCCTCGCCGCCGGGCACTTCGTGCTCGCGGTGACGCATGACGTGCCGGGCGCGGTCGCCTGGTTCACCGCGGCGGCCATCATGCTCGGGCTCGCGAACGGGCTCTCGTCGGGGGTGATCCTGACCGTCGGCGCGGATCTCGCGCCGAAGGCGAACCCCGCGCCGTTCCTCGGCGCCTACCGCACGATCGCCGACGCCGGTCAGGCGGCCGCGCCGCTCGCGGTGGCGGCGGTCACGTCGGCGGTGTCGATCATGGCCGCGAGCGCGACCATGGGCGTCGTCGGCCTCATCGGCGCGGTGATGCTGTGGCGCTGGATCCCGCGCTACGTACCCGTCAGGCCGCGGCATCCGTCACCCGCCGACGCCGACCGCGACGACGGTTGGACGCCCGCCGCCGACACCTGAGCCCACGCGGTCAGTGGAAGACCGAGCGGGCGTCGGCCGTGACCTCGATCGGCACGGTGAGCGGCGTGAACTCGGAGTGGATGGGCGCGTGCCAGGTGGCGCGGAGGGTGACCGTCGCGCTTCGGCCGTCGGCGGAGCCCGCTCGGACCAGTTCGAGGCCGCGCAAGGAGTGGGCGGCGTCTCCGAGGTACCCGGATGCCACGGCGCGGACGCGCGCGTCGTCGAGCTCGTACGTCAGGCGGTCGCCGTCGATCCGTACGTCCTCCAGCCGCCACGACTCGGCGGCGGCCAGCGCCGCACCGTCGGCGAGGGTGAAGAGCCGCTTCCGCTCGAGGTACAGCGAGGTCGCGGAGACGACCACGAGCACGAGGGCGAGCGCGAGGACGCCGTAGAAGATGGTGAGCAGGAGGGTCGAGCCGTCCTCGTCGGCGAACCGACTCCTCGTCGCCGGCCGCGGCGTGCGCGTCGTCTGCGTCATGACGGCCCGGTGAAGCGGGAGACCGTGTGCGTCGCGATCCCGTCGAGCTGCACCGTGCCGATGGCGCTCCCGGCGAGCGCCTGCGGGACGAGCGGCAGGGCGACCGCCGCGCTCACGCGGACCGTGATGCGGGTGCCCGGTTCGTCGCACGCCGCGGAGCACTCGACGGCGACGGTGGCGGCGCCGGCGTCGATCCCGTAGTCGGCGAGCACCACGCGCACCGTGCGCTCGACGGATGACGCAGACCCACCGTCATCTGTCTGCAGCACCGCGATGCGGGCCGCCTGCCTCGCCGCCCCCTCGACGCCGAGCGCGGCCGCCTGGATGGAGGCGAGCGCGAGCACGAGGTAGACGAGCGGCACGAGGAGGATCATGCCGACCGTGAGGAACTCGAGCGACGCCGAGCCGTCGTCGGCGGCGAAGCGCAGCCGCAGCCGCCGTCGCAGGGCGTCGGAACATGCACCGGGCGATACGGGCACACCTGGCTCAGTCGACCGTCTCGACAGGGGCATGGCCCGTCACCTCCAGCGCGCGTTCCGGTCCGAGGAGTCCGACGACCGGGAGGGTCGTGCGGACGGTGACCGCGATCGCCGTCGCGCCGCCGACGTTCGTGGTCGTCGCGCTGACGTCGCGGGCGTAGTCGGCCGCGATCGCCGCGCCGATGAGCGCCCGGGTCCGCTCGACGCCGGCCGCGGGCGACGAGCCCGCGAGGGCCGCGTAGCGGGCTCCCTCGGCGGCTGCGTCCAGCACGGTGTTGCGGACGTGGAGGGCGAGGGCGAGCTGCACCACCGCGAGCACGAGCGCGGTGAGCAGCACGCCGACGAGCGAGAACTCCGCGACGGCCGAGCCGCGTTCGTCGCGGAGTCGCGCGGCGAATCCGCGGGACGTCAGAACCCCGTGACGCGTCCGATCGCCTGGTCGAACACCCCGCTGAGCGCCGGCCCGGCGAGGCCCCAGATGAGGATCACGAGTCCGGCCGTCATGAGGGTGATGAGCACCCATCCAGGAACATCTCCAGTCTCATCTTCGAGGAGGTCTCGAAGGTCGAATCGCGGCTTCAAGGTCATTGACCCAGTCTTGCGGTCCTGCTGATCGGACCCGCGAAGTTGTCCACAACCCGACCACCCCGAATCGGCCACCCGGATGCGGTGTTGCCCGCTGCGGATCACCGGAACGGCTGACGCGACCCCGAACCCGAGGATTCGCGTCACCATATGCCCGACCACCACCGGCAGCCCGAGAGCGGGGAGCTGGACGGGCTGGGCGATGCGGAGGGGTTGGAACCTCACAGGTGGCCTCACGGCGAGGGGACTACCTTGTGCGGCACGTCGGCTGGTCTGTCTGCCGGTTCTCTCGAAGAGCCACACTCTCACCCGGCCATCACCGAGGGAGCACGCATCATGACCGCACCCACCATCCGCACCGTGTCCCTGCCGAACCGAGCCGACATCCCCGCGTTGGGGATGGGCACCTGGTACATGGGTGAGGCACCTCACCGGCGCCGGGCCGAACTGGCCGCGTTGCGTACCGGCATCGAGATCGGCCTGACGCTGATCGATACCGCCGAGATGTACGGCGATGGAGCGGCCGAGTCGCTCGTCGGCGAGGCGATCGCGGGCCATCGGGACGAGGTCTTCGTGGTGAGCAAGGTGCTGCCCGGCAATGCCTCGCTGCGCGGCACGGTGGCGGCCTGCCAGGCCAGTCTGCGACGCCTCGGCACCGACCACCTGGACATGTACCTGCTGCACTGGAGGGGCCGGTTCCCGCTCGCCGAAACCGTCGAAGCGTTCGAGGCACTGGAACAGGCCGGCCTCATCGGCTGCTGGGGCGTGAGCAACTTCGACGCATCCGACATGGACGAACTCGTCGCCGTCCCGGGCGGTGCCCGCGTGCAGACCGACCAGGTCCTCTACAACCTGGCCCGGCGCGGACCGGAGTACGACCTGACCCCCTGGGCCGAGGAGTTCGGCATCCCGGTGATGTCGTATTCGCCGGTCGATCATGGCCGACTGCTCGAGCACCCCGCGGTGCTGGACATGGCGAGGTTCAAGGGTGTGACCACGGCCCAGCTGGCCATCGCCTGGGTGCTGCGGCTCCCCTACGTGTGCGCCATCGCGAAGGCATCCACCCGGGCGCATGTGATCGAGAACCGCGCCGCGATGGAGATCACCTTCAGTGAGGCGGAACTCGCCCAGCTGGACATGATCTTCCCCCCGCCCGTCAGCAAGAAGCCGCTCGAAGTGCTCTGATCGCCATCGATTCGCAGGATTGTTCAGCCCGCTCGGCTGCTCCGGGCGGAGCGACGCCGCTCACGAAACTGCGGGCTGAACTGCAGGCCCCCTCTAGAACACGATGACCCACGGGTCATTCCACGGTCGGCGATCGGGTGGTGAGGCGGTGCATCAGAAGCCCGCCTGGAGGACGAGGTAGCCGGGGAACAACGCGAAGGCGATGGTGACCGGCAGGATGAGGAACACGAGCGGCACGAGCCTGCCTGCTCGGCTGGCTTGCGTCCGGCCTCCTCCCCGGGCAGGAACATCGACGGGTCGAGCACCCCATGGATACTGACCGACTGGGGGCGTCCGGCCACGATGTCCGACACCACCACCCGCACGTCGAGCAGTTCCACGACCTCCCGCCGCATCGCCGCCGAGGCGTTCTCCAGACGGCCACGAGCACGCTCCGCGAGTGCCGCCACGTCAGTGATTCGCCGGGCGTGGTCCGTCCGCCGCGACTGCATCGACGCGAACGCCTCCAGCCGCTCCCGCACGTCCGCGAGTTCGCCGCGCAGGCGTTCCATCGTCGCGCGGTGCTCCTCCGGGTCATCCGCCATCAGGTACAGGTCCTTCGCCCGGACCATCGCCCGCTCCAGATTCGACTCTTGCTTTCGGAGCGCCGCGACCATGGGGGCGTCGTCGTTGAGGTCGGCGTCGTCGTCCAGCTCCAGCCACTGCCGCGCCAGCCGTTCCAGCCGCTCAGGGTTCGCGAGCATCGCAGCGAGTTCGCCCCACACGACCTCGTCGATGGCCGGTCCCTTGATCTGAGTGCACGAGCAGCGCGGCTGTTCCTTCGACCGGTAGCGCTTCCCGGCACACGTGTACCAGTGGTTCGGACGGCTCTTCGTGGCCACGCCGTCGTAGTGCTTACCGAAGTCGCACGGCCCGAACAGCCGACCGGTGAGCATCTGCCGCTGAGGTGCCGAGGGAGTCCACGATGCCTTGCGGTTCACCGCCCTCTGGAGGGCGAGCCACTCCTGCCGCGTGAACACCGGGTCACCGAGCGTCACCGTCACGGTGCCGCCGTACTTCGGCGTGCCGTCGCGGTTCATCTTCGTGACCTTCCGGTGCGGTCGGTAGTTGCCGGTGGTGGCCGCACCCCACTCGGTTTCGCCCGTCCAGAGGGTTGGGTTTGTCGCTGTCTGCCGCACGGTCTGGTACTGCCATGCCGCCGCCTGGCGCGGACGGAGCCCCATGAGGTTGAGCCGCTCCGCCACCTCGGCGGTGCTCAGTCGTTCCTTGACGAACAGGTGGTGCATCGCGCGGAGCACTTCACGCTCGCGCTCGTCCGGCACCGGGCGGGCGTCCTTCTTGAGCCCTTCGAGCCGCCAGCCGAATGGGGGCTTCGAACCCGCCCATCCCCCGGCGCGGCCCTTGGCGCGCTGACCGGCGGCGGTGCGGGCGACGATGGTGTCGCGCTCGAACTCGGCGAACCCGGCCAGCATCGTCCGCATGGCGCGACCCGCCGGAGTGCTCATGTCGATCTGCTCCTTGACCACCACGAGGTCGACGCCCATATCGGAGAGGCGGTCGGTCTCGCGGATTGCGTCCCCGGCCTTGCGGGCGAACCGGTCGAGCTTGGCGACGACCACCGCATCGACCTTGCCGTCGCGGGCGTCCTGGAGCATCTGCCGCCATGCGGGCCGGTTGGAGTCGGTGCCAGACAGGCCCTCGTCCACGTACTCGCCGACGAGTTCCCACCCGCGAGCCTTGATCGTGGCTTCGCAGATCTCGCGCTGCTCGGGCAGCGACGTGTTGTCGACTTGGACGTCGGTGCTCACCCGGGCGTAGTAGACCGCTCGAATCTTGGCGTTCATGAGTTCCCCCGGTTCGCGCGCCGCTGACGCTGGAGTTCGGCGGCGCAATCGTTGCACTTCGAGCGGAGCCAGTTGCGGTCGGCACGAACCCGCCCGAAATTGTCGAGCGGGAGTGCCCGGCCACACCTCCGGCACTGCTTCGTCTGCGTGTTGGTCATGGTCACGAGTCGCCCTCCACTTCGAAGAACTGCTGGTTGTCGGCGCGCCATTGGGGGCCGAGGTTCCGCCACACGTCGATCCCGGGGACGAGGCCGAGCATGTGCCCGTCCGGGTCCCACGCGACGTGCACGGTCCCGAGGTCGTCCACCGAACGGACCACCCCGGTGTCGCCCGGGACGAGGCGCGTGTGCGGGTCGGTGGTGCTCACGAGGACCACGTGGTCCCCGGGAGCCCATTCGCGGTTGGTCATTCCGCCTCCTCGAAGTCGTGAATCAGGGCCTGCCGGAGTTCGACCCACTCGGCCTCAGTACGGGCGACGAACGTGGGACTGTCGACGTTCCAGACCCGAACGTTCTGATCGGTGAGGTGCTGGATGGCGATGGCGGTGAGGTACGAGACCCACTCGATGACGTTGCCGTCCTCCAGTTCGGCCTCATACTCCTGGCCGAACTGCTCGTCAGTCGCGACGAGGTACGACATGTATTCGGGGAGGGTCCAGATCTGGTCGGGCTGTTCACAGTCGATCCCCGGGTGCGGCAGGCTGCCCGGTGCGCAGCCGAGCGACTCGGTGTCGCCGTTCACGCCGCGTCCCCGACCTTCGCGTCAGCCTTCGCCTTCGGCTCGGGCTTCGGGGCGGTCGCACGGGCGACGGCCCGCTCGAACTTCGCCCGCAGGGCTTCGGACGGGAGGCCCTTGGCGAGCTTCGTCACGCCAGCCTTGGTGAGGTTGTCGGCGACGACGATGGCGACGAGGTTCGACACCAGCCGGGCGTCGTGTCCGGGCTTGAACAGCGCCTTGGTGGTGATCTCCTGCTCGCAGCCGCAGAGGCAGGCGTGGGCGGTGTTTGCGGTGGCGGCCTTGGCGTTCATGTGGGGTATCTCCTGTCTGGATTCGAACCTTTGTTCGAACCTCTACGAAAAGCCAAACATAGGCGTATGCCTACGCACAATTCCCGGTGTGATCGGGGATTCCTCGTGCTCACTCCCCGAGTCGGGCCAGCAGTCTTGCCTGGAGATTCGGTGATTCTGCCAGCGCCATCCACGCCCGATCGCGGGCCATCGCGCCGGCCTCCACGTACCGGGCCAGACGAGCGAGGTGGCGAGCGTCATGACCTGGAAGGTAGCGACCGCCGCGAGTCTTGCCGCCGCACTCACACGCACAGTCACGCCTCTTCGGAGCCGGACCCGTAGCGCCCTGCGGTCGGGGCCGCACCCCTGCGCGACCCAAGCGTCTGCGCTCCGCGCGCCTATCGGACTCGTCGCGGCAGGCGGCACAGCGCCGCCACCCCCTCGAAGTGATCTTGACTGCCCCCGGCTGGGTGAGGTCGTGCCCCTTGGGACATGCGTTCCGCCTACGAAGGGCACGCGGGTTGGCCGGGTCGCGTGTCACCCCTCCCCACGTGCCCGCGTTCACCTTCGCGAGGTCGGCGTACTGCTTGCACAGCAGCATCGCCGGGCAGTCCAGGCACCGGTCGGCGGCGACCGCCTGCTCCTCCCAGTCGTTAGCGGTCCATGCCTCCGCACCCGGCCCGAGGCAGGGGACCTCCTGGCCCTTCTCCCGAGCGAGCAGCAGCGCGTGGTTGAGGTCGTCGAACGCCTCCACAGCCTCGACGCCCTGCGTGTGCCGGGCGAACACTTCCGCGATCAGCTTGTCGGTCTCGCGGGTGCTGAGGCCGAGGCCTGCGGGGCGGGAGTGGCCCGTCCCGACCTCCCGTGCCGTCTCCTGTGACCTCTCGGGGCCCGGGACGGCCCGGAGGAGGGTGCGACCGTCCCGGGTTCCCGAAGAGGCCACGAGCGGAGAAGCCGCCGCAGGGACGGACATCATGGCTGGAAACCTCCGAGTCTGATCGAGGCCGCGAGCGTCGCGGCCGTCCCGCGCGGAGTCAACCAGCCACAGACGAGCGGCGGGCTTCTCCACGTCGAGAGGGCCGCGACGAGTCACGCGACCGCCTGACGACTGTCGTCGACCAGGCCGGCGCGCCGGAACTGCTCAGCGCGGATCCAGTCGAGGATCACCTGGTGGTGTGATTCCTTGAGCCACAGCATTCCGTGGACGTACTCGACGGGGCCCGCGAGCCCGGCGACGCGCCCGAGGTCGTAGAGCACCGACGCCGGAGCATAGATGTCTGCGTGATCCTGGGACGCTCCCTCGGAGCGCATCCGTTCGTTCCGCATCGAGATGATCTCGGTGAGCGGGAGCGGCCCGCAGACGAGCCACGCGGCGACCTCGGGTGCGCGCTTCGCGTCCTTCGTGTCGTCGATCAGCCACTCCATGAGCCGGTCGTCGGCGTTGTCGATCAGGGTTTGCATTTCGTCCTCCTTGGACGCTCGATGTCGGGATGTGTAGGGGCCGAAGGTGAGCGACCCCTGGCGAGGTGAGCTACGGCTGGCGGAACTCGACCGGCATGTTCCCGTCGACGGCGAACACGTACGCGCGCTCGGCGGTCTGGAACTCGGCCCATGCGAGCTGAGCCCCGCGGATGCGACGCTCGGTCAGGTCAGCGCGCTCTTCGCCGGTGAGGTCGCGGTGCGCGACCCGATCGGTCGCGGCCACGGAACCCTCCTCGTAGACGAGCGAGTGCATGAGGCGCGACCGCGCCTCCTCATAGGCCTGCCACGCTTCGGCGTATGCGCGACCATTGTTCTTTCGGATGGCGTCTTCTGCCGCCTGCCGCTCTTCGTCGGTTTCGAACTGGTCGAGGATTGTCTGGATCATGGTGGACGTTCTCCTTGTTGGAAATCGGGGTTGTCGAGGGCTGGCATCCGCGAGGCGGCGCACGAGCGCGACTACGCAAGGCGTTCATGCGCCGGTCACCAGCGGGGATGTGCGCCCCGCTGAGGTCTTGCGCTCGGCGCGCCTGGCGTCGAGCCCTTCGAGGAGCGCATCCATCTGCGCGTGACGCCTCGCCGTGCGCCGAGCCCAGCGAATCCGGCGTGCGGCCTCCTTTCGGTCCACGCCCTCAGCCACGAGCTGACCGACCGTCTTGGCGGCGTCCGCTCTCCAGTCCGCGTGGTCGTCTCGCGCACCCGCGCGCGAGGCTTCGATAACCCCGCCCTCGCCGGTCGGCGGCTGTGCCTCGCGCGCGAGCGCGCGCAAGGAATCGATGACCCCCGCGCGCTCTGGGTCGTTCTGCTGGTCGTTCATGACTTGCTCCTCCGGCGGCGGTTCTCTTCGGAAGGCGAGGGGTGCCACGCGCGCTTAGCTCGCTGGCGGTGGGGCGTGCACAGGCCGTTGAGGCTGGCGTCGCGTCGACACCCCGGGATGAAGCACTCTCGGCCTTCTGGCGCTGGCCCCCAGCTCAGGATTTCCGCGAGGTTGTCGGCGACCCAGTCCGGCAGGCCAGCGGGGATCGTGTCGTCGTTCATGTCGGACTCCTTCGGCTGGGCGCGGTCGGTTTGGCGCGCGTGAGGTTGAGAAGACGGGCTGGGTTGAGCCTGCTCTCCCGATGCCCCCGGGAATGTCCCCGCCTCCCCGCCCCTTTTAGGGGGGCGGGGAGACTGGCGGCGGAACCCGGCGGGGAGATTCGGGGGGACTCGGGGAGACCCCGTCGTTCCGTGCTTCTCGCCTCGGGGAGATTCTGGGGAGATTGGGGTCGGGGAGATTCGGGGAGACTGCATCAGAACTCCTCCTCGTCGATGCCCGTGATAGCCGCTCTCGTCTCGGCGTCTGAATGTCCTGCCGGATACCAGTGCGTGGCGTTGTGGCGGCCTTTCTTCCTGCCGATCTGCCCGCCGTTGAACATCGCGTTCAGGGTCTTGGTCTCGTCGCCGTTCTGGAATGGCACGCGTGCCGCACGAAGCGCCTCGGTCACGCCCTTGGTGTTGATCCCGGGCTGTCCCTGGATGATCCGCCGCAGATGCGGTTCGAGGTCGCCCTGCTTCTGGATCTGCTTCACCTCACGTCGCGATCCCTCACCGGTCAGGCTTAGTCGGTATGTCGACGGGTCGAACGCGAGCTGCATTTCCTCGACGTCGACGTCGCGACCCTTCGCCTCGATGTACGTCGACTTGTCGCCCTTCTCCCGGTCGCCCGGCCGAAGCCAGATGATCGAGTCCGGGTGGTCCTCCGTGGCCGATGCGCCGCGCGACCGGTCCGCGTTCCAGCCCGCGTGAACGTTCAGCACCACGTCAGAGGCGCCGACCTCCGAGCGGGCGAAGGTGTCGAGGTCGGAGAGGAATCGCTGCATCTGTGTGTTGTCGTTGCCGTTGTCGCCGTAGAACGCACGGCTGAGCGGGTCCACGAACAGAAACTCGACCTCGCGCTCTCGCAGGTACGCCGCGAGGTCGGCGCGGTCCTGCGGGTGCAACAGCGGGTTCCGCCGGCCACGGAGCGTCACGATGTCGAACCGGTCAGGGTCGACGCCCACGAGGTTTGCCCAGTGCGCGACCTGCTTCGCCGCGACCTCGAAGTTGAGGAGCGCGATGCGACCCTCGACCGGCTGAACCGGGAATCGACCGAGGAAGTCGCGTCCGGAGAGCAGCGAGTCTGCGAGGTTGAGGTTGAAGGTCGTCTTGCCGGTCTTCCGCGCGGCCACCACTGTGGTGAACCCTTCCGCAAGCACGAGCCCCTCGACCCGGAACCGGGTCGTGTCAGGCCGAGCAAGGATCTCAGCGAGCGACCCCGCGTCGAACGGCTCCGCAGGCTCAAGCTCCGCGAGCGCCTGGGTGAATAGCGCCTTGGCCTCGTGCTCGATGAGCTTCGCTTCGACCCGCTGAGCGACCGCCCAGGCGCGTTCGCCCTCTTTCGAATGCTCTGCGTCCCAGATCGATTCGACCGTCTTGGCCTGGTCTTCGTAGTTCGGGTCGACGCCCGCGAGCCACTGGGTGACGTGGTACTCGTAGAGGTCGCGGCTCTCACGGTAGATACGGGCGTAGTAGCCGGCCACCTTGGTGAGCGCGTCGTTCGTGACGCCCTGACCACGCGCGGGAGGATCGAGGAGGAACCGCACGGCGTCGGACTGCCCGTACGAACCGCTCGCCACTCCCGTGTCACGCGAGGGGCGCTCGGTGGCGGTGTCGGGTGCCTTCCTCTCCCCCGGCAGGATCGCGCCATACGCCGCCCAGATCGTGCGCACGTCATCATCGGTCAGCGCGAGCTCGGGGATTTCGGGGTTGACGACGGTGTACGGCTTGCCGGTGTCCGGGTGCGTCGAGCCCGGCAGGACTACGTAGGACCCTGCGCCGGTTCGGACGTCGATGCCCTTCCCGAGGACGTTGACCCCCGGCTTGATCGCGCGGGCAAGCTCGCCGCCGACGCCGTAGATCAGATGTGCATTGCCGTTGCCGCGCCCACTGAGGTGCTCCCTCGTCGGCGGGAAGGCGTCGAGTCGCTCGGCTCCGTGCTGGCTGTCGAAGTCGAAGATCACACGGCCGGTCGCAGCGCCGCCGATGTTCGCCTGCGGGTAGGCCGCGAACAACCGCCGAATGACCTCCGGGTCCCGGCTGGCGTCGAGCACGCCGTGGCCGAACTGGCCGCAGCGGCCGTCACACTTCTCGCCCTTCTTGTGAGCGCTCGGGATTACTGGCGTCTTGTCGTTGCGGCGAAGCGGGAACACGGGCCATCCCTGCTCCGCCCACCGGAGACCGGCGGCCAGCGCCGGATTGTCGACCAGTTTCTCCGCGCTCAGGGCGTAGTCGGGTGCCTTCACCATCAGGCGACCACCGCCTGCGCGTCTTCGTCGAACCACGCGAGATGTCGGTCGATCCGCTCGAACGCTGCGTTCAGGCCGCACGGAGGCTCGTCGGTGTGGTCGCCCTCGGGGGCTGGCTCCGCGAACAGCAACCGCAGCAGGTGCTCGAAATCGGGCCGGTCGAACTCAGCCCTGGTGAAGGAAACGTCGGTGGGCACAGTGGATTCCAGGTCCACCGGTGCCTATTTGTCGTCAGGACCGCCCGGAGGGTCTTAAGTCCTTCTAGCCACGCTTCGCGCTACTCGGTGATTCTCAGAGGCCCAGGTGTCGTCTCGTCGGCTTTCCGTCCTCGCCACCTCGTTTCAAGTGGCTCAGGTTCACGTGCGGCTCGTTGTTGCCCGCACTTCCAGGTTCGGTGCCTCGTCCGACTATGGCGTCGGTCCTCGGTTTGTTGATGTTCTGGGACCCATTCCAGCACGGCGAATACGTGGCGCACAATAACGACACGCCGCGAGCCGACCTTGACATTCCGTCAAGGGCATACTTCCCGAGGGTTGGGCATTCCGCCCGAGCGCGTCGCCCGGTAAAATGGGGTTGGTGGTTTTCCATCCGTTGTTGTTCTCGGCCTGGGCCTCGTTTTCGGCGAGGCCCTCGTCGTAACCAGGCGACTTGTCGCCGGCGCTGGGCGTCGCCATCGCGGGATCTTCTTGGAAGACAGGCGCTCCCCTAGGCCCGATTCCCCGCGATCTCCTCGGACGCCGGGCCGTCTCCCCGTTAGCAGCGTTCTAGATCATCCCAACGCAGTGTCCGGCCCGGGCGCCAACTTCCGATAGTCCGACAGGGTTGCAGTCGTGACGGGTGGCACACCCTGGCCCTCTGGCCACTCGATACTCAGGTCGAGCTCAGGCCGGACGATCGCACCTGCCCAAAGCTGGCCCAGCCCGTGCGCTTGGAGGAACAGAGCGGCCCCGCGGGTAGTACCCGCGACGATAAGGAGATTGCCGTATGCCTTCGGAAAGGTGTGGCCGCGTCGAATCTTCTCCAGGTACTCGGGCTCGCCGTGTGCCAGGTCGTCCGCGATTAGACCTTCCGCCTGGAGGCCATAGACAGCATCGAGGAGCCGGACGGCTCCTTCATGTGAGGCCGGAATATCCATCACGGCGAGTAGGTCGGTGAACGCGAAGACGAGCGGCCGCGCGAGGATCTCGACTATCGCATCATGTTCTACGTTCAACCCCAGCTCGCGAATGGCTCGGTACAGAACGTAGTGAAGCCGGAGCTGGTCAGCGGACAGCCGCCCGACGAGCGCCGTCCATGTCACGGCACGGTCATCTTTTCCATCCGGCGTGCGGGCGGTGGCAAGCACACCACTCAAGTACTCCGCCACGAACTCGTCGTCCGCCCACTGCGCCTTGCTAAACACCTCTGCAGCCACGCGGGAGGGTACTGCGCCGTTGGAGGCGGTGTTAGCCTTCGCTTCCGCGCGCTTTGCGACGCGTTCCACGTTCTTGCGCGTATACCACTCGTGGAGCTGAGCACCCATAACGTCGGCAGTCGGCCCGAGGAGACGCGACAGCACGCCACCACCCGCCTTTGCGACTTCGTTGGCAGCGGCTGCCGTGAACGGATCGACCATGGCTAGGAGCGTAGACCCCGGCACCGACAGGGCGGCGTTGCGACTGCCGCGGAATACGAACTCGTAACCGCGTCGGGTTGCTTGCGGTCTCTCAAACAGGAGCACATTCTCTCAGGCTCACAGGAGGGACGCCCGTCCCAACGGGAAGCCGGGTACGTTCTGTGACGGCCTAGACCACCATTACGTGGCTGGCGCGAGGGGCAACCGGTGGAGAGGGCAGACGGTTCTCGGCAGCGAGCGCGGCCACCTTCTGCTCCACTGAAGTGAATCCACCGATCAATTGCTGCACGAAGGGCCAGAGTTCGGTGCGTACGCCTGCATCCGTCACTAGCGGAATGAGTACGTCCGCAACGTCGTCAGCGCTCACTTCCGCGAGACCGTCGCTACCCCGAGCACGCGCACGCATCTGAACTCGGTATGCCTCAGTTGAGAATGCGGCCACGAGGTCTACGACGCGTTCGGCGTGCTCCGGCTTCAGCCTCAGTCGGTGCATGCCGTTGGTCACGAGGAGGTCGTCCGAACCTTGGCCTACGAGCATCCACTTCCGGACGCTGCCCCAGACCGCACCCACAAAGAAGTCGCCCGGTGAAGCGCCGTGACGAGCGCGGGCGGGGAGCTGCCAGCCTTTCAGCGTTTCAGACCTATAGGAGCCCGACTCGACGCTCTGAAGCTCAACGTAGCGGTAATCGCTGCTCTTCGAAATCGCGAGGGGTTCTCCGTCTGCGCCGACTCCCTCGTCTACGAACTCAGCGAGGTCTCCGAGCCGTGCATGTTCAACGCCTCGGATGGCGGCAACCACCTCGAGGTATTTCTGGTTGAGGCGCTTGGCATCCATCGTGAATAGCGGATCGTCTGTAATCACCTTCGAGCTGACGCTCCATGCGCGATCCGCGTGCTGCTCATCCGCCGGCGCATTTGCGGTGAGCCACGGAAAATCCTGGCTCGCATCCGAGAGGCGGATACCGGAGAGCACAGCACCGAAGTCGCTGTCGAGGATCATCTCCGAGTTCTCATCGAGCACGAAGGTGCCATCAGCGGTGTCGCGTCGAAATGTCGGTGCTGCCTTCTTGTCTCCGGTTGACCAGCCCACCCGGTCAATGACCTGGACGGCGATGTCGTACTCCTCGACTTCGAAAACGGAGTCAAGTGCAGTCTCTCGGCGTTCCAGGAAGATGACGGATGCAGACACATCCGCACCGGATCCCTTGAACGTGAAGCGCGGCAGAGCGACGATGGCCGCGATCCGCGCGTTGCGCAGGAGCCACTGACGGAGCTGCAAGTATCGGGCAGACTTGTTCCCGAGGTAACCGTTCGGAAGGACCAGCGCGACTCGACCGGACCCTGGGCGAGCCAGACGGACGCACAGCTCGGCAAAGAGGATTCCTGTCTCCTGCGACTCCAGGACGCGACGAGTCGGGAACCACTCGCCGTCATCGTTGGACTCCTGGGCCCGTCCGAGGTCGTACTTTTTCAGGATCGTCTGCGACAGCTCCTTGATCTTCACTCCGAACGGCGGATTACAGACGACGACATCCCATTCGTCCTTCTGCCTATTGACCGAGTCGAGCGAGTTCTCCTTCTTGATGTTCGATTTGCCGTCGCCGTTGAGCACCATGTTCAGCACGGCCACCTGCACTGCCTCAGCCGAGACGTCAGCCCCCCACACTCTGCTCGCGTAGTCGGGGAAGTGCTGACCTCGACGGAATGCCGCAGTAAGGAAATCCGCACTGCCACACGCGGGGTCGCGGACCTGCTCATCCCATTGAGGGTTCACCACGTCCACGATGAAGTCGGTGACGGTAGGCGGGGTGAAGTACTGTGCCAGGTCCCACTTATAGAGTCCCTTGGCGAAGTACATGTAGAACTCTTGGATGACGCTGTGACGCATTGCCGTGATCTGGTGCGGTGCGAGGATCGACATCACTTCGAGGAAGGCATCGTCAGTCAGCACGAGGGTCTTCGAGACAGGCTCGGGCAAGTGCCGCTCGTAGTACTTTGCAGCGGCAGCAAGAAGCTCGTTGAAGGTGGTCTTCGCGGCATTCGCCCCGACGCCCAGAGACCGGTAGTCCTGGATCACCAGCGGCTGGTCCGGGTGGATCTCGTGCTGGTGCTCGTCATGCAACTTCGCCAGAAGCAGCTGGAGCATCATCGTGAAGCGGCGAGCCGGCCCGATGGATGCTGCGTGAAGAACGTCCTCAATGCGTTCGAAGATGCTCTTCAGGCTGGTCTCGTACTTCAGCAGGTCTGCAATCATCAACGGCTTGAGGCCGGGTTCCCCGCCAAAGGGTGGCAGGCTCGCGATCGGTCCGTCCTGAACGACTCGGTGACCATCTTCGACGGCTTGCCAGAACACCCGACGTTCAACATCGTCCCAGTAGACCGCCATGCAGCGGTCATGTGCCGCGAACGCGAGCAGCGGCTTCACCTGGTACTGCTTGGCGTCATCGGCAGAGGCATTGCTGCGCTTCACTTCCGCGAGCAGTACCGCGTGCTCAAGCAACTCGTCCGCGGTGTGTCCGACCTCAGCCGCAGGTACGTCCAAGACTGCGAAGTCAGCCCGGAAGCTGTTGCGACCACCGTTACCGAAGCGCTTGATCACGGGCTCAATGACGAAGTGGCTCTTAGGGTAGCCCTTGTCGATCAGGTACTTGATCGCCTCGACGCGGAAGCGTTCCTCTGAAGGGGTGAGGCCGTCCGCAGTCCGTCCGGTGACCTTGAGGCGACCACGGACGGGGCATACGAGAGTCAGACCATCTACCATTCTGAAAACGATAGGGGATGACCACATCTTCCTCGGGCGTGTCGCGCGGGCCGCGTCCGACAGCTAGGCCCGGATGTTGGTGCGACTCGGCAGCGGGGGGCCATTTCGGGCCTTACGCGCCCAGGAAGCCGGGTTTTCGCACCCACGCGCATCCGAATGTCTGAGCCTCCGCGTACTGTGCAGCTGCCAAGTACAGCAACCCGAGGAGGCAATCATGGCGGTTCACTGGGTGAATTACGACCTCAACAAATCCGGTCAGGACTACACGAAGCTTATCGAGTACCTCAAGTCTCACAACGGCTGGGCGAAGCCGCTCAAGAGCAGCTTCTTCGTCAAGACCTCGCTGACGGCTGGCGAGCTCCGCGATGGGATCAAGAAGCACATCGACGCGAACGATGACGTGGTGGTCCTCGGAGTCGGCGGCAAGGGGTGGGCAACCTACGGCCTTTCCGACGAGCTGAACAAGTGGCTCAAGGACAACCTGTAGGGGAACGTGCCCGCCGACTAGAAACCGCTCGGCGCCAGCTCTGTCTAGTGGATAGCATCAGCACCATGCCCACAGGCCCGAAGCACATCCGCTCCTACGACCTCCTGCACCCGGACGGGCGGGAGGAGCACATCGAGGAACCTTGCCGCTGCACCATCGGTGATGACCATGACGCCAGCGACGCGCTGAGCCCGTGGGAAGCGGAGGACATCTACATGTCGAGCGGCATGGACGAGGATTACGACTTCCGCTAGGGCGGATCTCCAAGTCATGGAATCCATATGAGTACGGCGTTCAGGATGGCGTCGGCGCGGTGTACGCTACCCGTCACCACTACGGACCTTGCGGGAGGCTGACCGGTGCCGGAATACGAGCTCTCGTTCAAGGATCAGGCGAGACTTACTCCAGCGCAGCGAACGGAGTACGAGCGACTAAAGTCCAACGTCGCGAGCCCGCCGCCGAATGCCGGAGAGTCTTGGCTTGGACCGTTCCTTCCGGGCCTAGTCGCCGGTCTGTTGGCTCTGCTTATCTTCCTCGTGACAATATTCGTGCTGCTTGAGTCCTCGTGGCTCATGCTGGTGATGGCCGCTGAGGGGCCCCTTCTCCTCGGAGCGTGGTTGCTGGCAACTTACATCGGCAGTCATCGTTGGGATCGCAAACGACGACCGCAGCATGAGCGGGCTCTAGCCGCGTTCGTTGACGCAAACCGTTCCCGAAATACCGGACCTAGCAATCGTTGGGATGACGACACTCGCACGGAACGACAGCGCCAGCACGATTGGTACGGTAGCCACACGGAGCTCGATTGGCGAGACCGCACAGCGGCGAAGACGTTTGGGATGACGTCTGATGAATGGTCTTCGAACATGTCGGGCGATTAGGAGACGCGCCCTAGCCGATGCAGCGACCGCACCGCACTTTGGACAGCGCCACACTCGCCGAACCGTGACTCCGCCAATCCACGGCATCCAAGCAGCTTCGCAGGTGGGGCGGTTCGTTGCCCAGTCGACGAGCCTGGCCGACCTCTCTCTGCCGCTCCAGATTGTTCACTCCGCCAGCCGGGGCAGGCGAGAGCGCCCACGCGCGGCGCTCCGTGGAGCCTTCCTTGACCTCGCGGGGGCTGGACGGTATTCGAGGGGGTCCGCGCCACTAGAATTCAAAGGAGAGGCGCGGAAAGCCGTCCGCGACTCAGAGAACACGGCGAACCCGAGCGAACCCGAGCGAACACGACGAAACCGAGATGCCCGCCAACAGGGCATGACGAAGCCCCCGATGCCGAACAGGCGAGCCGGGGGCTTCGTCGAGTGAGTCAGGCCGCGTTGTTGACGCCGAAAGTGCGGTCGAGCTTCCGGACCGCCTCAGCCGTGTCCGCGTTCGCCACCGGCTCGGTGTTCGACGCCATCAGCGCCTCGAACCCCTCCGGATCGGCGTGGAACAGCGCCGTGAGACCGCCCCCGGTCTCCCGACCCTCGATGGCGTCCACCACCACCTCGCGCCACGCCGCCTGCTCGTCGTACGCACGCTGGGCGTCCCGGGCGATGGTGGCCTTCGCGTCGCCGACCTCGACCAGCCGCTCGAACACCTGCCCGTGAATGCGCGTCACCTCCTCGGGGGCGTTCTGTCCCGCGCCGAGAACGGCCGGGATCACCTCGATTTGTGCGAGGATCGCGTCGAGTCGCGCCGGGGTCGCGTCCCGGATAACGCCTTCGAGGGGGTGGCCGGCGGCGAGCAGCCGCTCCACGATCCCGAACTCGTGCTGGGCCACCGCCACCTGATCGGCGGTGCGCGGCGCACGGTCCGCGAGGACCTTCGCCGGGGTCATGGTCGGGGCGGTGGGCTCCGCCGGGACGGACTTGAGCAGCTCCGCCCTTGCCGCCATGATCTTGTTGTGCCGGTGGCGCGTGATCGCGGACGCCGTGAGGTCCGCGTCGGTGAACTTGACCGCGCTGGCCGTGTCCGTCCGGAACTTAGTGACTGCGGCGACGAGCGCCTGCTTGTTGATTGCCATTCGTACTCTCCTCATTGGTTCCCTGGCTGGGCCTCGAGGCCCTGGGTGGGACCCGGCGACGGGATTGCCGCCGGGGGCTTGTGGGCCCGCTAGGCGGCTTCCCGGAGGCTGACCTCGAACGGGAACTTGGGGAGGGTGACGACAGGGCTAGATGCAAGCCCACCGAGCAGGGACGAGCATCGCGATCTCCTTGCGGCCGGCGAGTTCGATGATGCTGCGCTTGGCCTCGGCGCGTGCGTCGCCGGCCTGCGCGCGGAGCACCGCCGCGAGCGGCGCACCCCGGTCGAGCGCGCCGAGCACCTGGTCGAGCGCGCGCGCCAGCCCGGGATGCTCGAGTCCGTCGCGGAGGTCGGCCAGCGCGACCGGCAGCGGGACCCCGGCGCTCACCGCGGAGACGACCCCGGCGAACTCGACGGGCAGTTCCCCCGAGCCGGCACGGGCGACGCGGCGCAGGGCGTCGAGCATGCCCTCGCCGGCGGTGAGACTCAGCGTGAGGAACTCGAGCATGGTCGGCAGCTCGGACGAGATGCGGGTGAGCCGACGGCGCGCCGCCCGCTGCAGGATCCAGTCGCGAGCGACCGCTCCAGCGACGCTGAGAAGGAAGGGCAGAAGCGCCCGGACGACCGGCGGCGCCGCGGCGAGCGCCGGTGCGAACAGCGCGAGAGCCGCGCCGAGCGCGAAGGCCGCACCCGCCCATGCGAGCTGTTCACCTCGGAAGCGCTCGACCGTGGCCGTCGAACCGGCCTGGCGCAGGCGCCTGGCGATCGTGTCGTTGCCGCCGAGGACCGTCGAGAGGACGCCGCGGAGGCGCCGGGCTGCGGGGAGGACCAGGAGTCCGAGCATGCTGCCCGGATCGGCCGAGGGTCGTGCCCGCATCGCGCGGGCCTCGGCCGAGAAGTCGGTGATGTACGGCGCCACGCGGTCGACCAGCCGGGGGCGACCGAGTCGCGGGGCGGAGGCGACGACGAGCCAGAGTCCCAGGCCGAGCACGGCGCCGAGCGCGACCGAGACGGTGGGCGCGGCGCTCAGGTGAACCATCGGCGCTCCTCTGGGAGACGGCCGAGGCCGATCATGAGTCGGTATGCGATGAGCGTGACCCCGACGCCGCACAGGATGAGCGCCGAGCCCGCGGCGGAGTCGTAGGCGCGCAACGTCTCCGGTCGGCTCGCGAGCACGAGCAGGAGGAGCCACGGAGCCGCCACGCCGAGCCGGGCGGCGTTGCGGATCCACGACTGCCGCGCGCTCACCTCGGCGCGCACGGCGGCATCCTCGCGCAGATAGACGGCGAGTCCGCGGAGAACGGCGGTGAGGTCGGTGCCGCCGACCTCGCGGGCCATGCGGAGCGTCTCGAGGATGCGGTCGGCGGTCGGGTCGGCGAGTCGCGCCTTGAGCGTGTCCACTGCGCCGCCGAAGTCCCCGGTGCGGCGGAACTCGTCGTCGAACGAGGCGAAAGCTGCCCGCGTCACCGCCGGGCCGAGGTCGCCCAGCGCGCCGATGCTGTCGGGCAGCGACATCCCGGCGCGAACGCTGGCGACGAGGTGGTCGACGACGTCGGGCCAGACCGCCCGATTACGGATGCGGCGCCGGTTCGCGCGGGCACGGATCACGACGGGAAGCAGCAGGAGGCCCAGGACGCCGCCGACCACGGCGAGCACCGTCACGCCGAAGACGGCCTGGCCGAGGGCGGCGCCCACGACGCCGAGCACGAGGGTGACGGCGAGCGCGGCGGTGACCGGCGCACCGGGCACGCCGGCGAGGGCGAGCTCGTCGGCCAGCGCCGAACGCCGACGTGTCGGAGGGGTGGTCTCGCCGCCGCGAGGAGAGGGCCACAACAGCGGCGAGACCACGAGGAGCAGGCCGACGCCGAGCGTCGCACCGAGCATGAGGCTCACGCCGCGACCTCGCCGGCGTCGAGCACCACCGCGGGATCGAAGCCCGCGGCCGCGTACTTCTCGAGGCGGGCCGGGCGGATGCCGGTGGCGACCAGCTCGTGCGTATGCGGATCGAGGCGGAAGATCGGCTCGGCGTCGACGCCGGCGCCGGTGGTCGTGCCGGTGGTCGCGTCGATCGACGCGACCCGGCGGTGACCGCGGCGGTCGATGGTGAGGTGGACGACCAGGTCGACGCAGGTCGCGACCGTCGGGACGACGAAGCCGGAGTCGATGTTGCGGCCCGCGAGCAGCGGCAGCGTGCACAGCTTGGCGAGGGCGTCACGCGCCGAGTTCGCATGAATCGTGCACATGCCCGGAAGCCCGGAGTTCAGCGCGATGAGCAGGTCGAGGCTCTCGGCCTCGCGCACCTCGCCGACGATGAGCCGGTCCGGTCGCATGCGCAGGGCCTCCTTGATGAGGCGGCGGAGGGTGATCTCGCCGGTGCCCTCGAGGTTCGGCTGCCGGCACTGCATCGCGACGAGGTCGCGCACGTCGAGGTCGAGCTCGAAGGTCTCCTCGACCGTGACGACGCGCTCCCCCGCTCGGGTGCCCGACATGAGGGCGTTGACCATCGTGGTCTTGCCCGTGTGCGTGGCGCCGGAGACCAGGATGTTCGCGCCGGCGAGCACGCTCATCCGCAGGAATTCGGCGGCGGGGCGGGTGAGCGACCCGCGTTCGACGAGCTGTCCCAGCGAGCGGATGCGCTGCTGGAACTTGCGGATGTTCACCGCCCAGTGCGCGCGCGTCACATCCGGGATCGCGACGTGGAGCCGCGACCCGTCGGGCAGGGACGCGTCGACGAACGGCGACGACAGGTCGACGCGGCGACCGGAGTGCTGCAGCATCCGTTCGACGAGGTCGCGCACCTCGCGGTCGGACAGCACGACCGTCGTCAGCTCGGGCACGCCGGCCCGGGCGACGAACACGCGCGTCGGCGAATTGATCCAGATCTCCTCGACGGTCGGGTCGTCGAAGAACGGCTGCAACGGCCCGTACCCGGTGATGGATGCCACGACCTCGCGTGCCGCGTCGCGCTCGTCGACGAGCGGGGCATGGGCGCCGGCGAGCGCACGCTCGGAATAGCGCTGCACCTCCTCCGCGACGTAGCGCGAGGCGAGCCCTTCGTCTCGTGCGAGGTCGACGCCCTCGCGCAGCACCCGACCGCGCACCCGCTCGGCGATGGTGCGCACGGGATCGGACATGCGCACCATCTTGGAGAGCCGCCGAGAACGGCCCCGGAAGTTATCCACACCGGGGGCCGCCGGACCGCGATCAGCGGAGCGGATCCTCCATGCCGGCGGGGTGGTGCGCGACGGCGAACGCGTACGCCACCTTGAGCAGGAACAGCGCCGCGGCAACGAGCAGCAGGAGCGGCGCGACATCCGTCATCGCCCAGATCACGACGCCGGCCAGGCCGAACGCGAGCACGAGACCGCCGACCGGCTGCTGCAGCCGCGACCCGTGCAGCAGGTTCACGGCCGACGCCCCCACGAGCGTGTACGCCGTGACGGCGAGCGCGAACCAGAACCCCTCGCCCAGCGCGAGCGCGATGACCACCAGGTGCCAGTGCACGGCGATGAACACCCACCGGTTGCGCGGCCGCTCGGCGTAGTACCGATCGGTACCGCGCGTGAAGTTCGCGACCGCGCCGCAGCAGATGTCGGCCACGAGCAGCACCGCGATCACGGCCCGCCACCAGGCGACGTCGGCGAGCGATTCGGCCCCCGCGAGGCACACGACCGCGGCGAGCCCGAGCCCGCCGACGACCACGAGCGCGAGCTCGACGGGCGACTGCACTTCGCCGAACACGTCGTGCAGCGCCTTCGGCATCCGGATGTCGCGCACCCGCGACGCACGGCTCGTCATGCCGCGAGGCTACCGCCCGGCGCCGCCCAGCGCCGCCCGGCGCCGCCCGGCGCCGTCCGGCGCCGCGCAGCGGGCGGACCTTCCCACACCGGCTCCGTCGCCGCAAGCCCGCGAGACCGCACCCCCGACGGCGGTACCGTCGGCGTGGTGCCGCAAGGAAGACCTCGATGAACACGCCTCCCGCCCTGGTCGCCGACCGCTATCGCCTCGTGCAGCTGATCGGCAGCGGCGGCATGGGCGTCGTCTGGCACGCGTGGGACGAGCGCCTCGAGCGCACCGTCGCCCTGAAGCTGCTGCGCACCCAGCCGGAGCTGACCGACGAGGAACGCGAGGTCACCACCAAGCGGGCCATGCGCGAGGCGCGGATCAGCGCCGGCCTGCACCATCCGCACGCCGTGCCGGTGTTCGACGTCGTCGAGCACGAGGGCCAGCCGTGCATCGTCATGCAGCTCATCGAGTCGACGCCGCTGTCGGCGCTGCTGCAGGAGCACGGCACCTTCACGCCGCAGCAGACCGCGCGCGTCGGCGCCGAGATCGGGTCGGCACTCGCCGCCGCGCACCGTCGGCGCATCGTGCACCGCGACGTGAAGCCGGGCAACATCCTGATCCGCGAGGACGGGTCGGCGCTGATCAGCGACTTCGGCATCGCGCAGGCGCTCGGCGACACCACGATCACCGCGACCGGGCTCGTGCACGGCACGCCCGCCTACCTGGCACCCGAGGTGGCGCGCGGCGAACCGTCCAGCTTCGCCTCCGACGTGTTCTCGCTCGGGTCGACGCTCTACGCGATGCTCGAGGGCGGCCCGCCGTTCGGCACCGACCAGAACGCGATCGCGCTGCTGCACCGCGTCGCACAGGGCGACGTCCCGGTGGCCGAGCACGCCGGACCGCTCGAGCCGGTGCTGCGCGAGATGCTCGCGGCCGACCCGAAGCAGCGTCCCAGGATGTCCGTGGTCGCCCAGCGGCTGAGCGAACTGGCCCAGCAGCTGGCGACGGATGCCGCGGAGCCGGCGGATCTCGACGAGCCCGCCGCACCGACCGTGCCGCTCGCCGGCGGCGCCGCCGCCGGGGCGGCCGCCGCGGCCGCCGCCGGGAGTGCCGCCGCTGCGGACGACGTCGACACGCGCGTCCTCGGCGCCACCGCCGCCACCGAGTCGCTCGACGAGTCCGACGAGCGCGGCGGGCCCGGCGAGCCCGGCCAGGGGGCCGCCGACGCCGCGCAGGACGCCGAACCGGCCGTCGCCCGTCCGGAGCGCCTGGCCGAACCGCTCTTCCCGTGGATGGCCGACACCCCCGCCGCCGCTGCCCCGCCCGAGGAGCCGGTCGCCGACGACCGTCCGTCCGGTCGCCGCCCGGGACGCACGGCGATCCTGATCGGTGCGCTCGTGACCGCCGCGCTGCTGACGATCGGCACCATCCTGCTGCTCACCGGCCTGCAGCAGGGCGGCGAGACCGCCGCGCCACCCGAGACCGAGCCCGCGGCGACGTCCGAGCCGCCCGCCGAAACCGAGGAAGCGGAGCCGCCGGCCCCGGCCGAGACCCCCGAGCCCGCGCCCGAGACCGCCGAACCGCCGCCCCCGAGCGAGGAGCAGCGCACGGTCGACGCGCTGCAGGACTACTACGCGCTGATGCCCGGCGACCTCGACACCGCCTGGACCCTCATGACCGCCGACTACCAGGTGAACCACGTGGGCGGCCGCGACGCCTACCAGGCGTTCTGGGGCGACATCACCGACGTCGCCATCGCCGACGTCGTCGCGACCGCGCCGGGCGAGGCGCAGGCGACCCTGACATACACGTTCGCCGACGGGCGGGTCGTGCGCGAGGTCACGGCGTACCGCCTCGTCGACGAGGGCGGCACCATGAAGATCGCCGCGAGCGAGGTGCTGAGCAGCACGGCCTCTGAGCGAGCATGATGGGCTCATGACCGGTGTGCTGCTCGATCTCGACGGCGTGGTCTACGTCGGCGACGAGGCGATCGCGGGCGCTCCCGAGGCGGTGGCCCGCCTCGACGCCGAGGGCGTGCCGTACTGCTACCTGACCAATACGACGTCCCGTCCCCGCAGCGCGATCGTCGCCAGCCTCGCACGGCTGGGGGTCGGCGCCGACGCCGAGCGCATCCTCACCCCCGCGGTCGCCGCCGCCGCGTGGCTGCGCCGCGAGGGCATCGAGCGTCCGGCGCTCTTCGTGCCGGATGCCACGGCGACCGAGTTCGCCGGCCTCGAGCCGCTCGCGCCATCCGCCGACGAGGGTGCGGGCGCCGTGGTCGTGGGCGACCTCGGCGAGGGGTGGGACTTCGCCACCCTGAACCGGGCGTTCCGGCTGCTCATGGCCGACCCGCACGTGCCGCTCGTCGCACTCGGACTCACCCGGTACTGGCGCGCGTCCGACGGGCTGCGGCTCGACGTGGGTGCGTTCGTGCGCGCCCTCGAGCACGCCTCGGGACGCGAGGCGGTCGTGCTCGGCAAGCCGGACCCGGCGTTCTACGGTGCCGCCGTCGCCGCGCTCGGCGTGGACCCGAGCGACGTCGTGATGGTCGGCGACGACATCCGCAGCGACGTCGACGGGGCGCAGCGGGCCGGGCTCACGGGGGTGCTGGTGCGCACCGGCAAGTTCTCCCCCGCCGACCTCGACGGCGAGGTCCGTCCCGATGCGGTGCTCGACTCCATCGCGGACCTGCCGGACTGGCTCGCCGCACGACGACGCTAGAGGGTCGTGAGGATCCGCCCCGTCGCGAGCACGAGGCCGAGGATCGCGAGCGCCGTCAACCAGCGGCGCGTGCGGGTCCCGAGCTCGGGCGCCGCGATCTCGGCGAGGACCAGCGCGGCCATCGAGACCGGCAGCGTGAACCAGATGCCCGACACGTGCACGAGCGCCGACGCTCCGGCCACGACGAGCACCGCGGCCTTCACGCCCGGCGGCCACTCCCGCTCGAGCGTGATCTCGGTGTCGACGCGTTCGGTCATCGGCTCCCCCTTCCGGGGAGGCTAGCGCGAGCGATCCGACCGGTCTCGGGGCTTGACAGCGGGCGACGGATGGCACTGCGGGCGCGCGGCCGGGCGAGTCGTCGGCCCGGGCCCGGCCAGTGGAGTGGTGTCGATCAGCGCGGTCGCTCGGCGGCGCCCGCGGCCGCCTCCGCTGCGTCGAGGTCGGCACTCGCGCGGTCGGCGGCGTGCGCGGCGGCTTCGCGTGCCCGGGTGGCGGCCCGAGCCTCGCGCTCGGCCTCGGCGAGCTCGTCGCGCAGGCGGTCGAGCCGCTCCTCGAGCTCGTCGCGCTCGGCACGCAGCGCGGCCACGCGCTCGTCGGCGGCGTCGAGCGCGTCTCGTGCCTCGTCGAGTTCGCGTTCGGCGGTCTCGGCGTGCTCCCGCGCGGCATCCGCCCCGGCGCGGGCTCGCTCGCGCGCGGCGGCGCGTTCGGCCTCGGCGCGCGCGGCCTCGGCCCGTTCGGCCTCGGCGCGGTCGCCGGCGAGGTCGACGTCCTCCTCGGGCGCGGACTCGGCGGCTGGCGCGACCCCTTCCGCGTCGCCGGCCACGACCGGCGCGCGCGGCACGTCACGGACCTCCCCCGCGACGGCGCCCGATACGTCCACCTCCGACCCGACGGCCTGCAGCGACCGCACCAGCCGCCCGGTCAGCACGGCCGCACCCGCCTCGGCCGACACCGTCGCCGCGACGAGGGTCTGCTCGACCTCGTCGAGCACCGCGCGCGACGGACTCCGGTCCGCGGCGTCCGCGAGCTCGGTCGCCTGCCGCAGGAGTCCCGCGACCGCTCGCCGCCGCTCGGCGACGAGCGCCGTGAGCGCGCGCCCGTCGCCCGAGCCCTGCGCGTCGGCGAGCTCCCCGCCGAGGCCCACGAGGTCGCCCACGTCGTCGGCGTGCTCGCGCGCGAGGCGGTTCACGATCCACGCCGCAGGCGACGGTCGCTTCAACCCCGAGATGCGCTTGGCCAGACCCCGGTCCGACGCCTTCGCCTCCGCCGCGCGGGCGTTGCGCGCCGCCGTGAACTCCTCCGGCACGAGCGCGTACAGCGCGTCGGCCGCGTCGGTCAGGGCATCGGTCGCCATCGCCCCATCATGTCGCGAACGGATGCCGCGCAGCACGGTTCGCGAGGGCGGGGCGCGACATGCCGAGCGCCGCAGCTCCGCAGCATGACGCCGCCCGGCAGGTAGATTCTGGCTCGAGCGCCCTTTCGCAACGGCGGACGGAGGACCGATGGCGGCATCCGGGACGCATCACCTCGTCGAGGCGGCACCACCCGGCACCATGGTGCCGACGAGCGTGATGGACGCGGTCATCGCCGAGGAGCTGACCACCCTGAGACGGGCTTTCGCCGAGGGTGCCGAATACGCCCTCACCCGGGCCGGCCGCCGCGATGCGACCATCCACCGGCTCGACTGCCCGGCCCTGCAGCCGCACCTCGACCGACGGGCGCGGTGGACGCAGCTCCATCGCGACCGGCTTGCCGCCGACCGCTCCTACCGAATGCCGTTACCCGAACTGCTCACCCGGGAGCGTGCTCGACACGCGTCCGCTGCGCGCGGCTGCCGCGTCTGCTGGCCGAACATCAGCGGCCGCGACGCCCGACCGCTGAAGCGCCTCACCGCGCGCGGACTCCGTGCGCGGCACGCGGGGCGCGTGCTCGCGTCGGAATCCGGCGAATCGCTCGGCACGATCCTGCGGATCGCGGTACTGCGCGGCACCGACCTGTTCGGCGTCCAGCACGACGAAGTCGAGGTCGTCACGTCGGGGCGGACCCTCCGCCTCGCGCCGACCGATCCCGTTCATCTCTGGGACCTGCCGAGCGATGCCGAGGCGATGGAACGGCGCACCCGCCTCATCGCTCGGTTGGGTGGGCCCGCGCCCGCCGCCTGACCAGGGCCGCGAACGGATGCCACGCGGCATCCGCTCGCCCTCAGACCGTCTCGAGGTACTGGTGCACGAGGCTCACCGCGAGCGCACCCTGTCCGACGGCCGACGCGACGCGGCGCATCACGTCGTGGCGGACGTCGCCCGCCGCGAAGATGCCCGGCACGCTCGTCTCGAGCAGCAGCGGGTCGCGCCGCAGCGTCCACCCGCGCGGACGCCGACCGTCGTGCACGAGGTCGGGTCCCGTGAGCACGAACCCGTGGTCGTCGAGCTCGAGCAGGCCGCGCACGAGGTCGGAACCGGGGACCGCGCCGATGAAGATGAACATCGCGTCGGCGGGCAGGTCCTCCTCGGCACCCGTCACCGTGTCGCGCACGGTCATCGAGGTCAGGCGATCCTCCCCCTCGAGCTCGGTCACCTGGGCGTGCGGTCGCACCGTGATGTTCGGCGTCGCCTCGATCTGGTCGATGAGGTACTGCGACATGCTCTTCGCGAGCGAGTCGCCGCGAACCAGGATCGTCACGTGCTCGGCATACCGCGACAGGAACATCGCACCCTGGCCGGCCGAGTTCGCACCGCCGACGACCACCACGCGGCATCCGCTGTAGCTGACGGCCTCGCTCGCCGCGGCACCGTAGTAGACGGATGCCCCGTTGAGCCGTTCCTCGCCGGGGATGCCGAGGGTGCGCGCCTCGACGCCGGTCGAGAGCACCAGCGCCCGGGAGCGCAGCTCGCTGCCGTCGTCGAGCGTGACGATCTTGTACGAGTCCTCCACCCGGATGCCCGTGACCGCCTGGGGATTCAGGATCTCCGCGCCGAGCCGCTTGGCCTGCGTGACGGCGCGGCGCGCGAGGTCGGCACCGCTGATGCCGTGCGGGAAGCCGAGGTAGTTCTCGATGCGGGAGCTCGTGCCCGCCTGGCCGCCCGGCACCTCGCGCTCGATCACGGCCGTCCGCAGCCCCTCGGACGCGCCGTACACCGCCGCGGCGAGACCCGCCGGCCCGGCGCCGATCACGATCAGGTCGTAGAAGGGCGCCTGCGGCGGCGCCCGCAGCCCGATGCGCTCGGCGAGCTCGTGCAGGTCGGGGCACGAGAGCACCGTGCCGTCCGGCAGGAACACCACCGGCAGGCGGGTGCTGCCGGGCGTGGTCGCCTCGACGAGGGCCCGCGCCCCCTCGTTGCGCTCGATGTCGAGCCACTGGTACGGGATCTGGCTCCGCGCGAGGAAGTCCTTCACCGCGTGCGTCGTCGGCGACCACAGCGCCCCGGCGACCCGGATGCCCTCGTAGACCGGCGGCGTGTTCGCCTGCCAGTCGTCGAGGAGGTCGTTCAGCACCGGGAAGAACCGCTCCTCGGGCGGATCCCACGGCTTCAGCAGGTAGTAGTCGAGGTCGATCTTGTTGATGCTCGTGATCGCGGCATCCGTGTCGGCGTACGCCGTGAGGAGCACGCGCTTCGCGTCGGGGTAGTGCGCGATGGCCTCGGTGAGGAACTCGGTGCCCGACATGCCGGGCATGCGCTGGTCGACCACGAACAGGGCCACCGGCGTGCCGCGGCGCTCGAACTCGGCGATCGCCTCGAGCGCCTCCTGGCCCGAGCCGGCCTTCACGATGCGGTAGTCCTCGCGGTACCGCGACTGCAGGTCGCGGGCGACCGCGTTCAGCACCTGCGGCTCGTCGTCGACGGTCATGATGACGGGCTTCGCCATCCGATCACCCCTCCTCCTGCTGCATGGCGCCGGCCGGCGCGCCGGTCTCGCCGTCGGGTGCGACGCCGATCGGCAGGCGCGCCGTGAACCGCGTGCACCCGTCGCGCGACTCGAGGTCGAACTCGCCGCCGTGCTTCTTCACGATGATGTTCCGCGAGATCGCGAGGCCCAGGCCGGTGCCCTCGCCGGGGGCCTTCGTCGTGAAGAACAGGTCGAAGAGCTTCGAACGGATGTCGGCGGGCACGCCCGGCCCGTCGTCCTCGACCTGCACCTCGACCCGATCGCCCGCGCGTCGCGCCCGCAGCGTGAGCGTGCCCTGGCCGCCCATCGCGTCGATGGCGTTGTCGATGAGGTTGGTCCACACCTGGTTGAGCTCGCTCGCATAGGCCTGGATCAGCGGCAGGTCGGCGTCGAACTCGCGCACCACTCGCACGCCGTGCTTGAGCTTGTTGTGCAGGATCACGAGCGTGTCGTCGAGGCCCGTGCGCACGTCGACGTCCTGGACCGGGGTCTGGTCCATGTACGTGTACATCTTGAGCGCCCTCACGAGTTCGACGATGCGGTTCGTCCCGACCACGATCTCCGACAACAGGGCGTAGATGGCGGACTTCAGTCCCAGCCATTCCACGACGACCGGCAGCCGCTCGTCGCCGAACACCATGCCGAGCTCGTCCAGGCCGTCGCGCGTGACGCCGAGGTTCACGATCGAGGCGGCCAGGTCGCCGCCGGAGCGGACGTCGTAGCGCTCCAACCAGTCCTCGACCTCGGCCTCGCGGTCACTGCGCTCGACCGCGCCGAGCTCGACCGGATCCCGCGCCCGCCGCGCCGCGAGCGCGTCGAGCTCGCGCAGCTTGTCGAGCCGAGAGCCGTAGAGGCCGAGCCGTCCGAGCTCGATCTGCGCCTCCTGCAGCCGCGCGAACACCTCCGAGGCCTGGGCGGCCCCGCGCTGGGCAGCGGATGCCGGATTGTTCATCTCGTGCGCCATGCCCGCGCTCAGCCGTCCGATGGAGGCCATCTTCTCCTGCAGGAGCAACTGGTCCTGCATGCTGTTGATGCGCTGGATGGTCTCCTCGAGGGCGGCGTTGCGCGCCCGGAACTCCGCCTCCTTCGCGCGGAACTCCTCCTCGCTGCGACGCAGCGCCGCTTCGGCCGCCCGGCGCTCCGCGAGGTCGCGGATGATGCCGGTGTAGTACCGGTCGCCGCCCACGGTCCAGGTCGACAGCGAGAGCTCCACCGGGATCTCGGCGCCCGACGCCGTGAGCGCCTCCAGCTCGACCGTCGTGCCGATGACGTGCGCCTCGCCCGTGGCCGCGTACCGCGCCATCCCGGCGCGGTGCTGCTCGCGATACCGGGCGGGGATGACGAGTTCGAGCGAGCGGCCCAGCGCGTCGGCCTCGCTGTGCCCCAGGATGCGAGTGGCCGCGGGGTTCCACGACACGATGCGCCCGGTGTGGTCGGCCGAGATGATGGCGTCGACGGCGGAGTCGGTCACCGACCGGAACCGCTCCTCGGCGCGCACGCGATCGCTGATGTCGCGGATGATCCCGGTGTAGTAGCGGTCGGCGTCGAGGAACCAGGTGCTGAGCGCCAGTTCGATGGGGAACTCCGTGCCGTCGCTGCGGAGCCCCGCGAACTCGACCGTCCGTCCGATGAGGTTCGTCGGACCGCCGTGGCTGACGCGTTCGATCGCGGTGCGGTGCCGTTTGCGGAACCGTTCGGGGATGATGAGGTCGAGCGTCCGCCCGACGGCCTCCTCCTCGGGGTGACCGAACAGGTCGGCGGCGGCGCTGTTCCAGCTGCGGATCACGCCGTCGGCGTCGGTGGAGATGATCGCGTCGATCGCCGACTCCATCACGGAACGGAACTTCGCCTCCGACTCCCGCCGCGCCGCCCGCGACCGCGAGATCGTCACCTGCCGTTGCACCCGCGCGAGCGCCTCGTGCGGATCGAGCGGCGTGGAGATCAGGTCGTCGCCGACCTGCAGCCCCCGCACCCGGCGCTCGACGTCGGACTCGGCGACGAGGAACACGACGGGCAGGTCGCGCGCGCGACCCGCATGGTGCAGGTCGGCGGCGAGCTCGAACGGGTCCGCCCGCTCGAGTCCGACGTCGACCACGATGAGGTCGGGCGCGGCCGCGAGCGCCTGGGTCGACCGCTCCAGGTCGCCGGGCGCGTGCACCACGTCGTACGCGTCGACGCCGAGCAGGTCCCGCAGTTCGCCGGCTGCCCGGGCGTCGTCGGAGACGACGAGGATCACTCCGCGGTCGCCCACGAGCCCCACCTCCCCCGCTGCATCGCGCCGGACGGCTCACCGCCAGAGTAGCGACGCGCCCGAGGCGCGGCCAGCGTCGACGGAGGCCCCGAACAGGGGGCGTCAGTTGCCGACGGTCGCGAACAGGATGAGCGCTCCCTGGCTGACGAACACGAACCCGCCGAGGATGATCGCGGCCATCGAGATCCATCCCGGTCCCGTCGACGGATCCTCCCGGAACCGTCGACGACCCTGCACGCCGAGCGCGACCGCGATCCCCGAGACCCCGAGCGCCCACAGTGCCGGCAGCGCCAACGAGAGGGCGGCGAGCAGCAGCCCGATCACCGCCGCGGGCGACACGGTGCCGAACCAGCGGAGCGCGCCGCCGCGCGGGGCGCCGTCGGCCTCGCCGCCGCCATCCGGTCGTTGCACCATGCGCCCCAGTCAACCGCATCGCGCCGCCTAGACTGAACGGGCACTCGCGGGAGTGGTGAAATCGGCAGACACGCAGGATTTAGGTTCCTGTGCCTTCGGGCGTGTGGGTTCAAGTCCCACCTTCCGCACTGGACTGGGCTGGACTGGCTGGCTCTCCCTGACCGAAGGCGCGCGCCGGGGTGCGTCCGACGGGCGATCGCAACCTAGATGCGGTAGCGCTGGACTCGCTCTGGGTGCAGCACGAGCCGCACCACCTCGCTGCGGTGCAACGCGCGGATCGCAGCGCGGTTCGCCTCCAGGTCGGCGCCGTAGTACCGATCGATCAACCGGAGCATGAGCTCGCGTGCGCCCTCCTCGTGGTGGTCGATGCGGCCCTCGATCGACACCCAGTGTTCGGGTTCGCCCACCGGCGCAGCGACGACCACCGATGCGCGGGGGTCCTCTCGAAGCCGAGCCAGACGCGGCGTTCCCACCACGCTGAACATCTGGAGACGTCCTCCGTCGGCGACCTCGAACCACACCGGTCTCGGAGCCGGCCATCTCGAAGGGTGGGGGCGGACGGTGAGCATGGCGTGAAGCGGGCGGTTCAGCAGCTCGAGGTCGTCTGCCGTAAGCGACGGGTTCATGGGATCCTCCGATCGGGGCGCGGTTCGGGCCGCGCTGCGCACGCGGGTGCTGGGGTGGCGGAGCCGCGGTCGTAGCCGGATGTTACCCGCGCCCGACCGTTGGACTGCGTTCAGCAACACGTCCTAGACGTCCCGCTTCTTGGTCACGACCAGGGCGATGACCTGGAGTCCGATCGCCCACGCCGCCATCGTGAGTCCGCCTTCCAGGCGGCTGAGCGCACCATCGGATGCGGTGACGGCGACCATCTGCTGGCCCGCCTCTCCGGGCAGGAAGCGCCCGACGTCCGCGACCCAGTCGGCCAACCCCGCGAGGGTCTGGAGCACCACCGGCAACACGAAGAATCCGCCGACGACGGTGACGATACCGCCGGCCGTGTTGCGCAGGAGCGTGCCGGTGGCCATCGAGATCAGTGCGACGAGCGCCAGGAACGTCCCGGTGTTGACCACGCTGAGGAAGACGCCCTCCTCGCCGAGGGCGAACCCAAGGCCCTGCGCATCGAGGATCGGCTGCGTGACGAAGTAGGACCCGAGAGCGCTGACCAATCCGACGACGAACGAGATCGCCGCGATGACCGCCGCCTTGGCAACCAGCGCCTGCGTGCGCCCGGGGACCGCCACCATGGTCGAGCGGATCATGCCGGTACCCCATTCCGAGGCGACGAGCACCACGGCGAGCGAGGCGATGAGCAGCTGCCCGAATGCCAGGCCGGATGAGGGGACGGCGAACGCGGCGCCGGGCGGCGCGGCATCGGCGGCCAAGCCCAGCGACCAGGCCACCACCGCGGCGAGCCCGATCATCACCACGAGGGTGATGACGATCAGGATGACCGTCGACGGAACGGTGGTGACCTTGATCCACTCGGACCTCAGCACGCGACCGAAGGTGATCCCGGAGCCGGCCTCGGCGCGGGTGGTCGGCGTGGTCGGTATGGACGAGGTTGCGGTGGGTGCGGTCATGGTCAGCGTCCTTCCGTGGATGCGAGGGTCGAGGTGTTCGAGAGGCTTCGGGATTCGTATTCGACTTCGCCCCTCGTCAACTGCATGTATGCGCCCTCGAGCGACAGTTGCAGCGGCGTGAGTTCGTAGACCAGGACGCGCTCTCGGAGGGCGACCTCCGCGACACGACGCGCCTCGACGCCGCTGATCTCGACGAGCTCGGGTTCGAGCACCTGCGAGGTCACGCCGTCGCCGGCGAGTGCCCCGAGGAGGTCCTGTGGGCGTTCCGCTCGCACCCGGACGCGCGCCGTGCTCTGCGCGTCGATGATGGACTGGATCGGCGCGTCCGCGATGATGCGGCCACGTCCGATGACGATGAGGTGGTCCGCGGTCAACGCCATCTCCGACATGAGATGCGACGACAGGAAAACCGTGCGACCTTCGCCGGCCAGATCCCGGGCGAGATGCCGGACCCACTGGACGCCCTCGGGATCGAGGCCGTTCACCGGCTCGTCCAGGATCACGGTGTGCGGATCCCCGAGCAAGGCGACCGCGATGCAGAGCCGCTGGCCCATGCCGAGCGAGAATCCGCCGACGCGCTTCCTGGCGACGGGGCCGAGCCCGGTGAGCTCGATAACGTCGTTCACCCGGCGATTCGGGATGCCATGCGTCGCCGCCATGGCCCGGAGGTGGTTGTAGGCGGAGCGCCTGGTGTGGACCGCCTTGGCGTCGAGGAGCGCGCCGACTTCGTGAAGCGGGGCCTTGTGCGCTGCGTACGGCCGCCCGTTCACGGTGACGCGTCCGCCGGTCGGGTTGTCGAGGCCCATGATCATGCGCATGGTGGTGGACTTGCCGGCCCCGTTCGGGCCGAGGAACCCGGTCACGCGTCCGGGCTGGACGGTGAACGAGACGGTATCGACGGCCGTCTTGCGGCCGTATCGCTTCGAGAGGGCTTGTGCTTCGATCATCATCCTTCTTCCTGCTCGTTCGCACGAGCATCGGAATCGGTGGTTCCGTCCCCCGCAATGAGAAACGGTGTGCTCAGGACAGGGTCAAGCGGGCGGATCGCGGCCTCCCGTGCTCCGGCGACCCCAGGAGGAGGGCGAGCGGGTCGACGGACCCGGGATCGATTGCCATGTCCCCATTGCACTCGGAGGGAGCAAGGGCGGGTAGTGCCGTGATGTCACCCGTTGACATGACGGATGTCACGAACGGCAGCCGGAGGTGCGGTGCCGCCGCCGGGACTCATGGCCGACTCGATCAGCCGCGTCGAGCGAGCAGCCCGTCCACGACGGCTCGTGCATGCTCGGATTCCGCGTCGCCACGCCAGCGGACCTGGACGAGGTCTCGTCCGAGGACGACCGTCGCCATCGAGACGCCCTCGTCGAGCTGCACGTGCAGCGCCCCGTCGGTCTCCGTCGAGGCCGAACCTTCGGGGAGCGCCTCATCGGCCGGCTGCATCCATCCGCCGTCGGGAACGACGAGCACCTGAAGGCGTTCGTCATCACCGAAGTCGAGTTCGCACACGGTGGATCCCGTGAGATCGATGGCGGTGTTCGTCATCGAGCGCCTCGGCACCCGATCGGGTGCGAGGGCGGACCCGTCGACGCCCGCCGCATCCGCACCCTGTCCGAGCAGGGCGCGGCACCGTTCGGTACGGTGTTGCACCTGGGGCCGAGGCGTCTCGACCGACTCGGCGCTCGCGACCAGGACCGGCAGCAGCGTCGCGCCGAGGTCGCGGAGTGCTGCCGTCGATTGCGCCGGCCCCGACGGCATGCCGAACGCGCTGATCTCGGCGAACACCTCGCCCGACAGGACGGACAACGTGCAGCTCGCCGGCTCCCCCGGTTCGCAGACGATGCCGGAGGCATCGCCGAGCGTGTCGTCCCATTGGTTGTGGCCGCTCCCGCTCACGTAGCCCTGCCAGTACTCGGCCCCGTGGGGTGTCGCTCGGAGGACGATCGCCGGAGCGTCGCGTTCCACGACGAATCCGTCGACGACGATCGACGAGCCCCAGGAGCATTCGATGCCGTTGTCCTGCAGGATGACCGGATCCGGGAGGTGCGCCTCCGGCGCATCGACCCGCGCACCGAGAAGTCCACTCGCGACTTCCGGACCGACGAGGGCGTCGCAGGTCAGCCCGGGGAACCCGGGCGCCGGCGGGTCGATTTCCGCGGGCGCGCTGTCGGGCACGGGGTTCCCGGCAGGTGGGGTGGGGTTGCTGCGCTCCTCCGGAATCGGCTGCGAGATCCCGGTGCAACCGGCGGACAGCACGACGGACAGTGCCGCGATGCAGCCGACTGCGATTCGCATCGTCGCCGACAGCCGGTGAAGGGCGAGGTCGCTGGGTCGCGGTTCGACCATGTCGTTCCTTTCCGCACGGCGGGGTCGATGCTTCGGGCGGAACCCCGGGCCGCCCGCATCGCGCATCCACCGACTGGGGGAGCAGCCGGCACGGCCGCGTCACCCGGCTCAGTCGCGGCGACGCCACCACCTCGACCGGGTCGATCGTGCCGCCTGCTCGTGGCGTTCGCGCTCCTCGGCCGCACGCCGGTGGCGCGCCTCGCGGCGTTCGCGCCAGGCGCGGGCCTCGCGGTCGGCATCGCGAGTCGCGGTGACGACGGGCGGTCCGCCCAGCAGTTGGCGGCGCGCCTCGATCACGCGTCGGTTGAAGTCCTCGATCGCCTCGCGGACCTCCGACTCGCGGTGCATCCGGTCGAGCCGGTCGTCGAGTTCGGCGTCCTCCACGCGGAGGGTCAGCGCGGGCGGTCCGAGTCCGGTGAGCTGCTCGCGCTCGATCTTCCGACGGATCCACCAATCCGCGTCATGCCGCCCGTTCAGTCCCTCGAGCGGCTTCCCCGCGCCGGGCAGGTCGTCGAACTCCCCGCGTCGGATGGCCTGCTGGATGACGTTCTCGACGTACGCCGCGCGTTCGGCCGCGTTGGACCAGCGGGGACCGTCCGGTGCACGCTCGGCCGTGTCGGGGTCCTCGCCGCGGGCGAGGGCCTCCTCTCGCGCGACGCGATCCGACCGGTAGTGCGCCGCGGCGCGCTGGGGATCCTCGCTCATCCTCGACCTCCTCGCGGCGACGGGCGTCCGTGTTCCACGATACGTCCGGCGGCGAGCCGCCCGGCCGGCGGAGACGCCGCGCTCGCAACTGGCCGCCGAACGGCACGGGACCCTCGGGCTCTGCCCGAGGGTCCCACGAAAGCTCGGCTGGGTCGCACGTCCGCTGCGAGGAGTGGCCCGGCCTGTCCGCGCGTGAGGGGGGATTGCTCCCCCGCTCACTCGTCGATGCGACTCAGCGTCGGTCGGCGCGCTCGTCGCGGTCGGCGAAGTCGCGGCTTCCGGCCTTCGCGAGGCCGCGGCTGATCATGTATCCGATCGTCAGCAGGGTGACGAAGAACCACGCCTGCTCGGCGCCGAATCCCTGTCCGTCCTCACCGTTGTCGACGACCGCCGACGCGATCAGGACGCCCACGAGGACCACGACGTACGCGATGAACTCGGTAGTCTTGAACGCGGCCTTGGTCTCGGTCGATCGTCGGGTCTCGACGTTCCGGGTGGTGTTCGTCATCAGATGTGTGCCCTTCGGGTTGGCAGTCAGGTGTTGCCCGGTGCGAGATGCACCGCCGTACACCCAATCAGTCGGTGGGCGATCGCGGAGGGGTATTGACATCCGTCGGGAGCAGCAGGAGAAATCACGCGAGGGCCGCGGCTCGCGATCCTCAGTCCTGGGGAGGGCGCCGCAGGCGCTTCACGTCGGTCCGCCGCTTCTTCGCGTCCAGGCGCCGTTCCTTCGCGCCGCGGCTCGGCTTGGTCGGTCGCCGCGGGGGCGACGGCGGGCGCAGCGCCTCGGCCACCACGTCGGCCAGGCGAGCACGTGCCGCGTCCCGGTTGCGCAACTGCGCACGGTGCTCGGACGCGGCGATGGTGAGCACTCCGCCGACGAGGCGATTCCCCAGCCGTTCGACGAGGCGTTCCCGCTGGGCCGGGGAGAGGACGGCCGACGCCGCGACGTCCCACACGAGTTCGACCCGGGAGTCGGCGGTGTTGACGCCTTGACCGCCGGGACCGGACGACCGCGAGAACCGCCAGCCGAGTTCCGCCTCCGGGATCGTCAACGCCGCGTCGACGCGAAGACCGGGACGGTGGGCGGCGGGCATGCCACCATCATCCACCGCCCGATGGCGCCCGCGGCATCCGTCACCGACCTTCGGCCCGCTCAACTCCCCCAGAACGGCCCGGTGAGCCCGACGCTCGCGAAGTACTCCCGCGCCTCGGCCGGCTCACGGCGGCGATAGGGCGAGTCCAGGCGGCCCTCGTACCAGTGCGCGGCGAGCCGCCAGAGCGTCGGCAGGTCCATGACGTACCCCCGCTCGTTTCCCGTACGCGAGAGCCAGGCCTCGACGCAGTCCTCGGAGCAGAAGATGCGCTGGTGCGAACAGGTGTGCACCACGTCGTCCCACACGTGCGCGGCCGGCACCAGGAAGTGCGCGACCTGCGGCGCGTCGGGCTCCTCCGCCCGCGAGACCGTCCAGGCGTGCGGGCTCCCGCACGCGGGGCAGGTCGTGGCGATGAGCGCGTGCGGCTCGTCGGGCACGAGGTGCGGGATCGCGAACGCATCCCACGCGCAGCCGCCCCACCAGATGGTGCGTCCGCCCATGACCGAGAACCCGAAGCTGCGGGTCGCGAACGGATGCGCGAGCACGATCCGGTGCTCCTCGTCGAAGACGACATGGCGGGCGGCCGCCAGGCGTTCGAGGGCGTCGGCGACCTCGGCCTCGCTGAGCGAGGCGTGCGCAGCGAGGGCATCGGCGGCGGGCATCCGCCCGCTTGCGGCGAGTCCGCGGTAGACAGCGAGGCGGACCGCCTCATCGCGATCGTCCATGGGTGAAGTCTCCTCCCGCGCAGGGCACGACGCCAGTGCCGGCGTCGGCGCACCCGTCACGCCGGGTCGTCGCAGCCGGGCGTCCCACCCCGCCGGACGCCCGGTAGACTCGGCCCGTCCAGGCGCTGCGATGCGCCGGTGCTCGGAAAAGGGGCACGAAGCGACGCAGCCGTCCCGGCTCCTCGCGAGACACATACGGAACCCTTCCCCGTCCGTCATGTCTCGAGAGGCTTCGCCATGCCCACCGTCTCCGCGCACGTCGCCCGCACCCTCGCCGCCCACGTCGACCACGTCTTCGGGGTGATGGGCAACGGCAACGCCTACTTCCTCGATGCGCTCGAGCGCGAGACGGATGCCGCGTTCGTCGCCGTCCGCCACGAGGTCGGCGGGGTCGTCGCCGCCGACGCGCACTTCCGGGCGTCGGGCCGGCTCGCCGCGGCGACCGCGACGTATGGCGCCGGGTCCACCAACACGCTCACGGGCCTCGCGGAGGCCGTCCAGGCGGGAGTCCCGCTCGTGCTCGTCGTCGGCGACGAACCCACCTCGGGTCCGCGGCCGTGGGGCGTCGACCAGATCGCGCTCGCATCGGCGGTGGGCGCGCGCACCTACACGGTGGGGCGAACGGATGCCGCAGCGACGACGGTGATCGCGATCGAGCACGCCCTGTCGTACCGGGTGCCGACGGTGCTCGCGATCCCCTACGACGTCGCGTCGTTCGAGGCGGGCGATGTGCCGCCCACCGTGCCGCTCCGGCTGCCGGCGCCGCTCGAGCCGGCGGGCGACTTCGGCGCGACGGCGATCCGTCGCCTGGCGGAGCGGCTCGCGATCGCGGAGCGGCCCCTCCTGCTCGCCGGCCGCGGCGCGTGGCTCGCCGGTGCCGGTGCGGCGCTGGGCGAGCTCGCCGCGGCGACGGGCGCGCTGACGGCGACCACGGCGCTCGGGCGCGGCATCTTCCCCGACGCGCGCTTCGACCTCGGCGTGGCGGGCGGCTTCGGCGCCGAGGGCGCGATGGAGCTCGTGCGGGAGGCCGACGTCGCGGTCGTGTTCGGCGCGTCGCTCAACCAGTTCACGATGCGGTTCGGCGAGCTGTTCGCTCCGGGTGCGCACGTGGCGCAGGTCGACACGGCGCCCACGGCGACGCATCCGCACGTCGGTGCGTACGTCCGCGGCGATGCGGCGCTCGTGGCGCGGGCCCTCGTCGCCGAGCTCGGTGCGACCGGGACGTCGCGACCCGACGGCGGATGGCGCGAACGCGTCGACGTCGCGGCATCCGTTCGGCACGACCCGGGCACGGGCACCGCCGAGGATGGCCGGCTCGACCCGCGGTCGGTCGCCGCGCGGCTGGCCGAACTGCTGCCGGAGGACCGCGTGGTCGTCTCGGACGGCGGGCACTTCATCGGCTGGGCGAACATGTACTGGCCCGTCGCCTCGCCCGACCGGATGATCATGGTCGGCACCGCGTTCCAGTCGATCGGACTCGGCTTCCCGAGCGTGCCGGGCGCTGCGGCGGCGCGGCCCGACGCGACGGTCGTGCTCACGACGGGCGACGGCGGCGGCCTCATGGCGCTCGCCGATCTCGAGTCGGCGGTGCGCACCGCGGGCGGGCGCGGCATCGCCGTCGTGTGGAACGACGCCGTCTACGGAGCCGAGGTGCACGTCTACGGCGCGAAGGGCCTCGCGCCCGAGCCGATGCGCATCCCCCAGGCCGACTTCGCGGGGCTGGCCGCGGCGGTCGGCGCGGAGTCCGTCGTGGTGCGCGAGCTCGCCGACCTCGATCGGCTCGCCGAGTGGGCGGCGGTGCCCGTCGGCGAGCGCCGGTTCCTGCTGCTCGACTGCCGGGTCTCCGACCGGGTCGTCGCGCCGTACCAGCGGGAGATCGTGCACGCGAACCGCTGAGGGCGGGAGCACCTCGACCCCGCCTCGCACCGTCGGCGGCGGCGTCGGGGATGAGCGGGGCCGCGGCATCCGTACGATGGGGCGGGTGACCGCCCCCGAACCGACGCCGGACATCGAACCCGGCCTGTACGAGCACTACAAGGGCCCCCGCTACGAGGTGCTGACCACCGCCCGGCACAGCGAGACGGAGGAATGGCTGGTGGTGTACCGCCAGCTGTCCGGCGACCGCGGGACCTGGGTGCGGCCCGCGGCGATGTTCGCCGAGAACGTCGTGCACGAGGGGCGCACCGTGCCGAGGTTCCGCCGCATCGCCGAGCCCGACGGCTGATCGTCGGCGGTCAGGCCAGCGACAGCACGAACGACAGCACAAACCCCGCGGCCGTGCTCATCGCCACCGCAGGGCCCCCGTGCTCGTACGCCTCGGGCATGATCGTGTCGGCGAGCGAGGCGATGACGGCGCCGGCGGCGAATGCGAGCGGCAGCGAGACGGTCTCCGGGTCCGAGTTCGCGAGCGGCCCGGCACCGACGACCACCGCGATCACGAGGAGCACCGCGCAGCCCGTCCAGAGGCTCAGGATGGAGGCGGTCGAGCGCCCCTGCGACCGCATCGACGACGCGCCGACGAGCGCCTCCGGCAGGTTCGAGACGAAGATCGCCGCGAGCAGCGCGAGCCCCCCGGAGCCGGCGGCGCCCAAGGAGACGCCGAGGGCCAGGTTCTCCGGCACCCCGTCGAGCGTCACCGCGGCGAGGAGCGCGAGGCCGGCCGTGCCGCGAGTCGACGCCGACGTGGGCGGACGGTCGGACGCCGCGGCATCCGTGTCGAGCTTCACGCTGCCCTCGACTTCGGCGGTCGGCTTCGCCCGCCGCGTCGGCTGCGCCCAGCGGTCGAGCAGCGCGCTCAGCCCGGTGAAGACGACGGCGCCGACGAAGAGGCCGATCGCGGCGCGCACGATGCCACCCTGCTCGTAGGCGTCCTCGAAGAGTTCGAAGGCGAGCGCGGTGATGAGGGCGCCTGCCGCGAACGACAGCAGCATGGCCAGCAGGCGCTTCGGGAACGTGACGCGCACGCCGAGGAACGCGCCGAGCAGCAGTGCGCTGGACGCGACCGCGCCGAACAGGAGCGCCGTGCCCACGGGCTCAGTATGGAGCGCCGCCCCGACGCCGCGGAAGGTGGTTGACGACGGCGGTTCGGAGGGCCCGCGCCGTCCGGCGTGGGGCACGGACGGCGGGGCGGCTCAACGCTCGACGCGCTCTCCGTCGGCTCCCCCGAACTCCTCGCCGAGGCCCTCGTCGCCGCCTCGCGCGTTCAGCACCTCGATGCCGTCGACGTTGTCGACCTCGACCGAAACCGGCAGCTCCGGCGTCATCGGCTCGGCGAACGGCGGCTCCGGGATGTCGAGGACGGGCGGCGGCTCGATGCGGGCGCCGGTGCTCACGGCGAGCTCCGCGACGGCGCGTTCGAGCGCCGCGATACGCGCCGCCTGCTGGGCGATCAGGGTCTGGTTGTGCGCCACGATCGGCAGCACGCCGTAGTTGAATCGGCGCACGACGCCGGGGTCGGTCTCGACCGACGCCCCGGAGAACAGGCCGGCCCAGATGTTGTTCATGCGCGTCCGGTCGCTGTCGCTGAACATGTCATCCTCCACCATCAGGATCGCGGGCGCGGCTGAGGAGATGGCGGGGCGGATGAGCCCCATCGGGTCCTCGACCCGGCCCGAGAAGATCGAGTCGACGCTTCGGCCGAGCGTCGTGTGCGCATGGGCACCGGCCCATGCGGTGCCGGGCGAGTCGCCCGCACCGGCGACGTGGGCGAGGGTGTCGCCCGGTCGCACCCGCGTCCCCACCGAGACCGCGATGCCGCGCACGTGCGCCCAGCCCGCGAAGCGGCCTTCGTCGAGCTCGACGACGACGCAGCGGCCGAGCACGGATGATCGCGGCAGGCTCGCGACGCGACCCGGGAGGTAGGCCGGGATGGGCGTGCCGGCGCCGTGGATGAAGTCCTTGCCGCGGTGCCCCTGCGGCCCGTAGAACTGCGAGTTCGGCAGGATGCCGAAGGCGCCGCCGGGCGCTCGATAGAAGTCCTGCCACTCGGCCATCGCGTCCCCCCGATGTCGCGACGCATGCCGACCCTGTCGGTCGCGGCATCAGACTAGAGGATTCCTCACCTCACGTCGTCCCCCGAGCGGGGGCTTTCGGTGCAGCCGCCGACGTCGTGCTCAGTCCGCGTATGCGGACGTCGCCGGAGCGACCGCCAGGTCGAGCCCGAACGCCTCCGCCGCATCGCACACGCCGCGGGCCCGCGCGAGGCGTGGCAGGTCGCTGCCGTCGCGGATGCCGGACCGCTCGATGGTCTCGAGCACGCCCAGCGCCCACGCGATCTCGCCCGTGGACGGGCTCATCGCCTGGTGCACGGAACCCACCTGCTCCTCGCGGAGGCACAGGCGCCCGGTCAGGCCGACGGATGCCGCGTGGCGCGACGCCTCGGCGAGCACCGCCGCGTCGCGGGCGACCGTCGGCCCGTCGACCGGCCCGGGGAGCCCGGCCGCCCGGCTCGTCGACACCAGCCGCGACCGCGCGTACAGCAGCGCCATGGGGTCGTCGGCGGCGCCCGTGTCGCGCCGGAAGTCGCCGCTGCCGAACGCGAGGCGGGTCACGCCGGGGGCCGACGCGATCTCCAGCGCCGATTCGACGCCGAGCGCGCTCTCCACGAGGGCGACGAGGGGCAGGGATCCCGCTCCCCCGAGCCCGTCGAGCGTGCGTCGCACGTGCCCCGCCGCCTCGACCTTGGCGAGCACGACGCCCGCGGCGAGGTCGCGGCCGCGCAGGAGCGCGACATCCGCTCGCCACTCGTCGGATGCCGCGTCGGCGATGCGCACCCACGGCCGGTCGGCGATGCCGGCGCGGTCGAGCTCGGCGACGGCCGCGGCGAGCGCGCGTCGGGCCTCGCCCTTGCGGTCGGGCGCGACGCCGTCCTCGAGGTCGACCACGACGACGTCGGCCGACGACGAGCGGATGCGGTCGGCGAGCCGGTCCGCGGTACCGGGCACGAGCAGCCACGAGCGGGCGATGGCCGGTGCCACCTTCGTCGAGGTGGTGACGGATGCCGCGGCCGGCGCCGCCGGCGCGGGGCGTCCCGCGTCGACGGCGCCGGTCGTGCCGGTGACCCGCGTGCTCACCGGCGCGCTCCGGCCTTCTCGGCCTCGAGTTCGCCGACGATCGCGGCGATCGACTCGGTCGACGGACGCTGCTCGCGCTCGACCTCGGCCTGCTCGTCGGCGGAGAGGTGGTCGTCGACGCTCATGGTCGCCTCGTCGAAGGGTCGCTCCCCTGCGAGCACCGACCGCAGCTGCTCGCGGTCGAGCTCCCGGGTCCACGTGCCGACGAGGAGGGCGGCCACGGCGTTGCCGGTGAAGTTGGTGAGGGCGCGCGCCTCCGACATGAACCGGTCGATGCCGACGATCACGCCGACGCCGTCGACGAGGTCGGGGCGGTGCGCCTGGAGTCCGCCCGCGAGCGTCGCGAGGCCTGCGCCGGTGACGCCGGCCGCGCCCTTCGAGGCGACCATCATGAACAGCAGCAGGCCGATCTGCTCGCCGAGCGAGAGCGGCGTGCCCATGGCCGACGCGATGAACAGCGACGCCATCGTCAGGTAGATCGCCGTGCCGTCGAGGTTGAACGAGTACCCGGTCGGGATGGTGATGCCCGCGACCGGCTTGGACACGCCCGCGTGCTCCATCTTCGCGATGAGGCGAGGCAGCACGACCTCGCTCGACGAGGTCGAGACGATGAGCAGGTACTCCCGGCCGAGGTACTTCATCATGCGGAAGATCGACACCCGGGCGACGGTCCACAGCAGCGTGCCGAGCACCACGACGATGAACAGCGCGCAGGTCACGTAGAAGGCGATCATGAGCGTGCCGAGCGAGATGATCGCGGCGACGCCCGTGTTGCCGACGACGGCGGCGATCGCGCCGAACGCCCCGATCGGGGCGACCCACATGATCATCGCGAGGATCCGGAACACGAGCGCCTGGATCTGGCGGATGGCGCCGAGGATCGGCGTGCCCTTGGAGCCCATCTTCTGCAGCGCGAAGCCCACGAGTAGGGCCACGAACAGCACCTGGAGGATGTTGCCGTCGGTGAGCGACGACAGCATCGAGGTGGGGATGATGCCGAGGATGAACTCCGTCGTGGTCTTCGCCTCGCCGGATCCGGCGTCGTACGAGGCGCCCGCGATGTTCATGCCCTCGCCCGGGTGCACCAGGTTGCCGACGACGAGTCCGATGCCGAGCGCGAACGTCGACATGAGCATGAAGTAGAGCAGGGCGAGCCCGCCGACCTTGCCGACGGTCGCCGCCTTCGCGATCGAGCCGACGCCGAGCACGATGGTGCAGAAGATGATCGGGGCGATCATCATCTTGATGAGCAGCACGAACGCCTCGCCGATGGGCTTCAGGCCGACGGCGAACTCGGGGGCCGCGAGGCCGACGACGGCGCCGGCGACGACCGCCGCGATCACCGCGATGTAGAGGTAGTGCGACGGGTCGATGCTCCGCTTGGGCTTCGAGCCGTCGACGCGAGACTGGAGCGCCATTGCCGTCCCTGCCTTCCTTGGTCGGTCGTCGCCGGGGGCGACGAGTCGGGGTGTCGGGCCAGCATGCGCGAGCGGATGCCGCGCCATCCGCTTGTGTTCATACTGTTCGCGGTCGACGCGGCCCCGGCCGCCCCCGACGGTCGTAGGGTGAGACCGACGACGGCGTTGCGAGGAGGACACGGTGCGGCGGATCCGCGGGTGGAGCATCGCCGCGAAGCTGTTCGCGCTGCAGCTCGCGGTGATCGTCGTCCTCGCCGGGATCGCCGTCGCCCTGATCTGGGCCGACGCGCGCGCCGATGTCGAACGCGATGCCGCGTCGACGACGATGGCGGTCGCGCAGACCATCGCGAACGATCCGTTCGTGGTCGCCGCGGTGCAGGGCGACGACCCGTCGGCCGACCTGCAGCCGTATGCCGTCGACGTCATGCGCGAGGCGCGGATCGACTTCGTGACGATCATGGCGCCCGATCGCGTGCGCTTCACCCACCCGGACCCCGCCGAGATCGGCCGGGCGTACCTCGGCAACATCGACCGCGCGCTGGGCGGCGAGCCGTTCAGCGAGACGTACACGGGGACCCTCGGGCCGTCGGTGCGCTCGGTGGTGCCGATCGAGGATGCCGCGGGCGAGGTCGTCGCGCTCGTCGCCGCGGGCATCACGGTGTCCACCACGCAGGTGGCGCTCGGCGCGAGGATCGCGACGGTCGTGATCGCGGCGGGGGTGATGATCGCGCTCGGCGCGCTCGGCGCGTGGCTGCTCAGCCGCTACCTGCGGCGGGTCACGTGGGGGCGCGGCGCCGAGGAGATGAGCCGCATGTTCGCGTACTACGAGGGCGTGCTGCACTCGATCGGCGAGGGGCTCGTGCTGCAGGACGACCGGAACCGCGTCGTGCTCGCGAACGACCGTGCGGTCGAGCTGCTGGGACTGCCGAAGCCCGCCGGACGGGACGCCGCGCCCGCCAACCTCGAGGCGCTCGACCTCGCGCCCGCGGTCGCCGAGGTGCTCGCCCGCGACGACGCCGTCGTCGACGAGATCGTGATCACGCCCACCCACGTGCTCGTCGTCGACCGCGACGTCATCGTCTCCCGAGAGCGCCCGGGCGACCGCGGCGCACGCCGCGTGGGCACCGTCACGACGCTCCGCGACCACACCCGCCTGCAGGAGCTCACCGGCGAACTCGCCACGATGACGACGCTCTCCGATGCGCTGCGGTCGCAGGCCCACGAGTTCGCCAACCGCCTGCACACGATCATCGCGCTCATCGAGCTCGGTCGCACCGAGGAGGCCGTCGAGCTGGCCTCGAGCGAGCTCGCGCTCAGCCAGGCCCTCGCCGACCGGCTGCTCTCCGCCGTCGAGGAGCCGGTGCTCCTGGCCCTGCTCCTCGGCAAGGCGGCGCAGGCCGGCGAGCGCGGCATCCGCTTCGACGTCGACCTGCCCGAACGGCTCGCCGCCACGGGCATCGACCCGCGCGAGACCATCACGATCGTCGGGAACCTCATCGACAACGCGCTCGACGCCGCGGCGACGACACCCGCACCCGCGGTCGACGTCGCGATCGACGCGCGCGACGGATGCCTCGTGGTGGCCGTCGCCGACAGCGGTCCCGGGCCGGCCGCGGGCGCCCGGGTGTTCGACCTCGGCGTCACGACCAAGCAGGCCACCGCCGGAGGCGGCGACCACGGGCACGGCATCGGCCTCGCCCTCGTGCGCCAATCCGTGGCGCGACTCGGCGGTGCACTGGAGGTCGACGGGTCGCGGTTCGAGGTGACGCTGCCGCTCCCCGCGGCGGCGGCGACGGTGCACTCGGAGTCCGCCGATGCCTGACGCGCCGATCCGCGTGCTCGTGGTCGAGGACGAGCCGCTCACCGCCGAGGCGCACGCGGCGTACGTGGGGCGCCTCGCCGGCTTCGAGGTCGCCGGGGTCGCGCACACGGGCGCCGAGGCGGTGCGCACCCTGCGCGACGCGCGGGCTGCCGACGGGCGGGTGGCCGGGGTCGACCTGATCCTGCTCGACGTGAACCTGCCCGACACGACCGGAATCGAGCTGTGCCGCTCGCTCCGTGCGGCCGGCATCGAGATCGACGTCATCGCGGTGACGGCGGTGCGGGATGCCGCAGTGGTCCGCTCCGCCGTGTCGCTCGGCGTCGTCCAGTACCTCATCAAGCCCTTCGCCTTCGCGGCGTTCGCCGAGAAGCTCGGCGCGTACCGCGACTACCGGTCGCGCGTGCACGGTGCCGGAGTGACCGACCAGCAGGAGGTCGACGCGTCGTTCGCCGCGCTCCGCACCTCATCGGGCGGCGACCTGCCGAAGGGGCTCACGCGCGAGACGCTCGACCGGGTCCGAACGGCGATCCGGGACGCGCCGGGCGACGCCGGCGTCTCGGCCGGCGAACTCGCCGCCGCCCTGGACCTCTCGCGCGTGACCGCGCGGCGCTACCTCGAGCACCTCGCGGACACCGGGGCGGTCGAGCGCGCGAACCGCTACGGCGCGCCGGGCAGACCGGAGGTGGAATACCGTCGCCGGCATGCCGACGATCGGCCCGTCCGTCATCCGCTCGGTTGACTCCGGGACGACCCGGGCGTCGCGCCGCGTCGCGCTCGGTAGACTGCACGGACACCACGCACCCGTGACCGGCCCTCCGCCGGGTCCGTCGACAGGAGCCGTCCGTGATCCACACCGCGCTGATCCCCTGGCTGGATCCCGAGAACATCATCGGCGCGGCCGGCCCGTGGGCGTTGCTCGTGGTCTGCTTCATCGTCTTCGCCGAGACGGGCCTGCTCGTCGGCTTCCTGCTGCCGGGCGACACGCTGCTCATCATCTCCGGCCTGCTCGCGCACTCGACGCCGGCACTGCCGAACGGCGTCTTCGGGGTCGCCGCGTGGGTCGTCGCGCTGCTCATCGGGCTCGCGGCGTTCGTCGGCGGCGAGGTCGGCTACGAGATCGGCCATCGCGGCGGGCCGAGGGTGTTCGAACGCAAGGAGAGCGGCGTCTTCAGCGTCAAGAACGTCGAGCGCACCAACGCCTTCTTCGAGCGCTTCGGCGGCCTCACGATCATCCTCGCCCGCTTCGTGCCGATCGTCCGCACGTTCGCGCCCGTCGCCGCCGGCGTGGGCCACATGCAGCGCGGCCGGTACACGCTCTACAACTTCATCGGCGCCGTGATCTGGGGCTTCGGCCTCACGATGTTCGGCTACCTCATCGGCTTCATCCCGCCCGTGGCCTTCCTCGTGCGCGAGTACATCGACGTGATCCTGCTCGTGGCCGTCGGCGGCACGGCGCTCGTGACCGCCTGGCACTACTTCCGCGAGCGGGCCAAGGCCCGCCGCGCCGAGCAGGCCGGTGAAGACGTCGTCACCGATGAGGACGAGGCCGAGGAGCTCGTCCTCGACCCCGACGTGTTCGACCGTCCGCCGCACTTCGACGGCGACCACGACGGCCGCGGCCACCCGGGCCACGGCGACGAGCGACCGCCCGCCGAGCGCTGACCGCGAACGGATGCCGCGTGGCATCCGCTCGCCTCACGCGTGGAGCTGCGGCTCCCGTCCGGCGCGTCCCTCGGGCTCGAGCTGGAACGTCGAGTGGGCGACGTCGAAGTGGTCGCTGAGGCAGCCGCCGAGCTCGTCGAGCAGCGCGCCGACGCGTCCCTCGGCGAACACCGCCGGCTCGACCTCGACGTGGGCGCTGAAGACGTGGGCGCCGGTCGTGATCGCCCAGACGTGCACGTCGTGCACCGCGACCACGCCGGGCGTGCCGAGCAGGTGGTCGCGGATCTCCGCGACGTCCGTCTCGGCCGGCGCCGACTGGCTCAGCACCCGCATGACGTCGCGGAGCAGCATGAGCGCCCGCGGCAGGATCAGGGCGGCGATGAGGAGCGACGCGATCGGGTCGGCCGCATCCCAGCCGGTGGTGACGATGACCACGGCGGCGACGATGACGAGCGCCGAGCCGAGCGTGTCGCCGAGCACCTCGAGGTAGGCGCCGCGCAGGTTGATCGAGTCCTTCGCGCCGCCGCGCAGCACGAACAGGGCCACGAGGTTCGCCACGAGGCCGGCGATCGCGACCGCGAGCATGGGCCCGCCGGCGACCTCGTGCGCCTCGCCCTCGCCGCCCGCGAGCAGCCGCCCGATCGCGCCGGCCGTCACGGCGACCGCGACGACGACGAGGATCACGCCGTTCGCGAGCGCGCCGAACACCTCGAACCGGCGGAACCCGTAGGTCTGGCGGTCGGTCGCCGGACGCGCCGCGACGACGGCCGCACCGAGCGCCAAGGCGAGCCCGAGCAGGTCGCCGGCCATGTGCCCCGCGTCGGCGAGCAGCGCCAGCGAACCGCTGAGCAGGCCGCCGATCACCTGCACGACGAGGAACACGCCGATGATCCCGATCGCCACGCCGAGCCGGGTGCGGTTCGCGGCGTGTGCGGCGTGCGAGTGATCGTGCGTGTGGGCCATGGTCCTTCCAGCGTAGGCGCGGATGACGCGCCCCGGCGCTGATGGGAATGAGAGCCGTTCTCGGGCGGCGCTCCCCCGCGTCAGTCGCGGCGCGCGGCCGCGATCCGCTCGAGCTCGGGCAGCAGCGCCGCGAACGCGCGGGCGCGGTGGCTGTGCCGGTTCTTCACCTCGGGCGCGAGCTCCGCGGCCGACACGTCGAAGCCGTCGGGCACGAAGATCGGGTCGTAGCCGAAGCCGTTGACCCCGGCGCGCTCGGTGGCGATCCGGCCCGGCCACGTGCCGACGGCGGCGAACTCGTAAGGCGCCCCGCCCGCGGCATCCGGAACCACGAGCCCGATCGTGCAGTGGAAGTGCGCCGTGCGGTGCGGGTCGCGGATGTCGGACAGCTGCGCCAGGAGCAGTTCGAGGTTGGCCTCGGCGCCGCGACCCGGTCCGGCCCAGCGCGCCGAGAAGATGCCCGGCGCCCCGCCCATCACGTCGACCGCGATGCCCGAGTCGTCGGCCAGCGCGATGCGCCCGGTGTGGGATGCCGCGGCCCGCGCCTTGATGAAGGCGTTGTCGTCGAACGACGTGCCGTCCTCGACGGGCTCCGGCCCGTCGTAGGGCAGGACGGTCACGCCCGGCACGTGCTCGCCGAGGATGTGCTGGAACTCCTCGATCTTGTGGGCGTTGTGGGTGGCGAGGACGATCTCGAGCGGCTGCGGCATCCGTTCGCCCCCGGTCACTCGCCCCGGCCCGGCAGGGCCGCGTCGAGGGCGTGCCGCTGGGCGGCGGCGAGGTCGGCGGTGCCGGCGAGTGCGAGGTCGAGCAGGGCGTCGAGTTCGCGGCGGTCGAACGGCGCGCCCTCGGCGGTGCCCTGCACCTCGACGAACAGCCCGCGCCCGGTCGCGACGACGTTCATGTCGGTCTCGGCGCGCACGTCCTCGACGTAGGCGAGGTCGAGCATCGGGGTGCCGTCGATGATGCCGACCGACACGGCGGCGACCGTGTCGATGAGCGGGGTCGCCTTCTGCGCGATGAACCGCTTGCCGCGGGCCCACTCGATGGCATCGGCGAGGGCCACGTAGGCGCCCGTGATCGCGGCGGTGCGCGTGCCGCCGTCGGCCTGCAGCACGTCGCAGTCGATCTGGATGGTGTTCTCGCCGAGCGCCTTCGTGTCGACGACCGCGCGGAGGCTTCGGCCGATCAGTCGGCTGATCTCGTGCGTGCGCCCGCCGATGCGGCCCTTGACCGATTCGCGGTCGTTGCGGGTGTTCGTCGACCGGGGCAGCATCGCGTACTCCGCGGTGACCCAGCCCGTGCCCTTGCCGGTCATCCAGCGGGGCACGCCGTTGGTGAAGCTCGCGGTGCAGAGCACCTTGGTCTGCCCGAACGAGATGAGGGCGCTGCCCTCGGCGTGGGCGCTCCAGCCGCGCTCGATGACGACCTCGCGGAGGGCGTCGGGCGTGCGGCCGTCGGCGCGCACCAGGTCGGGGTGGGAGTGCTCGGTCACGTGGTTCTCCTGTCGGTGACGGATGCGGTGTGGCCGGCCGGACCGCGGTCGCGGAGGCCGGGAAGGGTGAGGGCGCCCGTCTGCACGAGCTCGACGCTCGAGATGTCGGGGCCGATGAGTCGGTGCGCGAGGTCGAGGAAGGCGGCGCTCGACCCGCCGGTCGCCTCGAAGCGGTGCACGGGCGGGGTCGGAGCGCGACGTTCGAGACCCTGCGAGACGAGCACGCGGTAGACGTCGTTGGCGGTCTCGACGTCGCTCGAGACGAGCGAGACGCCGTCGCCCATGACGTACGAGATCGCACCCTTGAGGAACGGGTAGTGCGTGCAGCCGAGCACCACGGTGTCGACATCGGCCGAGCGGAGCGGCGCGAGGTACTCCTCGGCGACGGCGAGCACCTCGGGCCCGGTCGTGACCCCCGCCTCGACGAACTCGACGAACCGCGGGCAGGCGGCCGAGGTCAGCTCGAGGTGCGGCGCCGCGGCGAACGCGTCGTCGTAGGCGCGCGACTGGATCGTGCCGGCGGTGCCGATGACGCCGACTCGGCCCGTGCGGGTCGCGGCGACCGCGCGCCGCACCGCGGGCTGGATCACTTCGACCACGGGCACGTCGTACCGTTCCCGCGCATCGCGCAGCATGGCCGACGACGCGGTGTTGCACGCGATCACGAGCATCTTCACGCCTTGCGCGACGAGGTCGTCGAGCACCGCGAGCGCGTACCGGCGCACGTCGGCGATGGGCTTCGGCCCGTACGGCGAGTGCTCGAGGTCGCCGACGTAGAGGATCGCCTCGTTCGGGAGCTGGTCGCGAACGGCGCGGGCCACGGTGAGTCCGCCGACGCCCGAGTCGAAGATCCCGATTGGTGCGTCCGTCACGGGTACCCAGCCTAGATGAGCGGATGCCGCGGCTGCCCGCCGGCCCGCGTGACGCGCATCGCCGCCCCGCGGCATCCGCACGCCCCGGGGCTAGGCTGGGCGCGTGACGACCGGGTCTGCTGCGCTGTTCACCGACCGCTACGAGCTGACGATGGTGGATGCCGCGCTGCTCGACGGCACCGCCCACCGCGAGAGCCTGTTCGAGGCGTTCGCGCGCCGACTGCCGGAGGGACGCCGCTACGGCGTGGTCGCCGGCACCGGGCGGCTGCTCGAGCTCATCGAGCGGTTCCGCTTCGGCGACGAGGAGCTCGACTTCCTTCGCGAGCAGCACGTGGTGCGCGACGAGACGCTCGACTGGCTTGCCGACTACCGGTTCAGCGGCGACATCTGGGGCTACCGCGAGGGCGAGGCGTACTTTCCCGGCTCGCCGCTCCTGACGATCCGCGCGTCGTTCGCCGAAGCCGTCATGCTCGAGACCGTCGTGCTGTCGGTGCTGAACTACGACTCGTCGGTCGCGAGCGCCGCCGCGCGCATGGTGTCGGTCGCGCTCGGTCGACCGATCGCCGAGATGGGGTCGCGGCGAACCAACGAGGGCTCGGCGATCGCCGCCGCGCGCGCCGCCTACATCGCCGGCTTCGACGCCACGAGCAACCTGGAGGCCGGCCGCAGCTGGGGCATCCCGACGATGGGCACCGCGGCGCACGCGTTCACGCTCCTGCACGACAGCGAGGAGGCGGCGTTCCGCGCCCAGGTCGAGGCCCTGGGCCCCGGCACCACGCTCCTCGTCGACACGTACGACATCGAGCGGGGCGTCGAGACGGCGATCCGGGTCGCGGGCACCGAGCTCGGCGCGGTGCGCATCGACTCGGGCGACCTGCCGACCGTGGTCGCGGCGGTGCGCGAGCAGCTCGACTCGCTCGGCGCCGTGCGGACCCGCATCACCGTCACGAGCGACTTGGACGAGTACACGATCGCGGCCCTCTCGGGGGCACCGGTCGACGCGTACGGGGTGGGCACGTCGGTCGTGACCGGGTCCGGCTTCCCGGCGGCCGGCATGGTGTTCAAGCTCGTCGCCCGGCGCGGCGACGACGGCGAATGGGTCGACGTCGCGAAGGCGTCGACGAACAAGCTCAGCATCGGCGGGCGCAAGAACGCCGCCCGTCGACTCGATCGCACGCGCACGGCGCGCGAGGAGCTCGTCTTCGTCGGCGACGGACCCGAGGGCGAGGCGGAGTTCGCCGACGATGACTCGCTGCGGCCGCTCATGGTGCCGCTCATGCGCGAGGGTCGAGCGGATGCCGCGTACACGGGCCACGCGGGCGTGCAGGCCGCACGCGCCCACCGGGCCGAGGTCATGCAGGAGCTGCCCATCGAGGCGTTCCGGCTCGGCCGCGGCGAGGCGGTCATCCCCACCTCGTACCGCTGAGGCCCGCGGGCTCCCCGCCGGCGCACGGCGAGCGGGTCAGCCCTGCTTCAGCCGCTCGTAGATCTCCTTGCACGTCGGGCAGACCGGGAACTTCTCCGGATCGCGGCCCGGCGTCCACTTCTTGCCGCAGAGCGCCTTGACGGGCTTGCCGGTGAGCGCCGACTCGAGGATCTGGTCCTTCTTCACGTAGTGCGAGAACCGCTCGTGGTCGCCGGGTTCGATGGCCTCCTCTTCGAGGAGCTTCTCGAGTTCGCGGTCGAGCACCGTAGTGCCGCCGCCGGGTGCGTCGGGGTCGGCGATGCTCGCCTGCACGGGACGGATCATGCGCTCGATTCTACGCGCGACTCAGGCGCGGACGGCGGCCTGGAGGATCTCGGGGGCGCGGCGGTTGAACACGCGGCCGCCGACGAGGACGCCGAGCACGAGCACGATGAGTCCGAGGCCGACGCCCGATGCGAGCGACGCCGCATGCCAGGCGGGGTCGAGGAAGATCCCGAGGCCGGCGAACACGATCGCGGGCGCCGCGACCAGCACGGTGCCGAGCATCGTGACGGACTGCACGAGGGCGGTGACGGTGCCGCTGGACTGCGGCTGCTGGAACGGGCTGTCACCCGGCTTCACGACCGGGTACGGCAGCGCCGCGGACGTGATCGAGCCGATGCCGAGCCCGGCGAGCAGGAGCGCGGTGCTGACGCCGAGCAGCGACGGCAGGAGCCGCCAGTCGTTGATGACGAACACGGTCACCGCGCTGCCGAGGCCGATCACGAGGACGCCGGAGATGAGCACGGGCACGAGGCGGCCGATGCGGTCGGCCACGCCGCGAACCCCGGAGGCCACGTGGAGCCAGACGGCGGTGCTGTCGTACGCGGTGTCGTTGTGCAGGCTCCAGCCGAGCAGCAGGCAGATGAGCGGCACGGGGATCAGCCCGAGGTAGGTGGCGGGCACGCCGGCGATGGCCAGCGGGACGATCACGAGCAGCGGGGTGACCGGCACCATGACGAGCGCCACCCAGTAGCGGGCGTCGCGGAACCAGTAGGTGATGCTGCGCGCGGCGATGGCGCCCGTGGCGCCGTGCGGCATCCGGCCGAACCACCCCAGCCCGTGGTAGGACCGCGGCGCGGCCTCGCGGCCGGGGGTCACGAGCATGTGGGCGACCAGTCGCTCCCACGCGCGCCAGGCGAGCCACACCGTCGCCGCCGCGATGACGAGCTTCAGGATGGCCGGACCCCACTCGCCCGCCGCGGCGTCGCCGGGCACGGCGAAGGCCGCGCCCAGCGGGGTCCACGACAGGATGCCGCCGATCGCCGCGAGCGCGCTCCGGCCGGAGGAGGCCCAGTCGACCGTCGCGAGCGCGACGACGACGGGCGCGGCCATCACGACGAGCAGCACGCCGATGACGCCGCCCACCTCGCGCGCGCGGCGCGTCTCGAGGAGGAGTCCGCCGAGCCCGGCCGTCAGGCGCGCCGCGAGCAGGCACGTCGCGAAGGCGAGGGCGGCCGCGATGATCGCGAGCAGCGTCTCGGGGATCCCGCGGGACCAGGTCACCACCGTGCCGAGGAGGGCGATGGCGAGCGCGAACGCGGGCACCCCGACGGTCGCGGCGATCGCGAGCCCCAGCGCGAGCGTGCGGTCGGGCAGGCCGAAGAGCGCGAACCGGCGCGGGTCCATCGTGTCGTCGACGCCGAAGACGAGCGGCACGAGCAGGAATCCGACGACGACGGCCGAGCCCGCGACCACGAGCACGTCGCGCACGAGGGTCACGTCATCGCTGCCGCGGAGCCCGGACAGCAGGAGGAACACGACGATGGCGGCGCCGAGTCCGTAGACGAGGCCCACCGTGATGCCGACGACCTGCCAGGCGCTGCGTCGGAAGATGTTCCGCAGCAGCCGGAGCTTCAGTCGGAGAAACTGTGCAACCATTCCAGCCCCTCCGCTGCCTTGCGTCCGCCGGCGAGCTCGACGAAGCGGTCCTCGAGGGTCTGCCCCTGGCGCACCTCGTCGAGCGGTCCGGATGCGAGCACCCGACCGCCGACGATGATCGCCGCCGAGTCGCAGACGCGCTCGATGAGGTCCATGCTGTGGCTCGACAGCAGGACCGTGCCGCCGCCTGCCACGTAGCGCTCGAGGATGTCGGTGAGGTTCGCCGCCGAGACGGGATCGACGGACTCGAACGGCTCGTCGAGCACGAGCAGCCGCGGCGAGTGGATCATGGCGCAGGCCAAGGCGATCTTCTTCGTCATGCCGGCGGAGTAGTCGGCGACGAGACGGTCGAGGGCGTCCTCGAGGCCGAACGCGGTCGCGAGGTCGGCGCTGCGGTCGAGCACGGTCGCGTGGTCGAGTCCGCGCAGCGAGCCGGAGTAGTAGAGGAGCTCGGAACCGGTCAGGCGATCGAAGAGGCGGAGCCGGTCGGGCAGCACGCCCGTCGCGCGCTTGGCCGCACGCGGGTCCTTCCACACGTCGATGTCGTTGATGTGCACCGTGCCGGCGTCCGGCCGGAGCAGGCCCGTGACCATCGAGAGCGTGGTGGTCTTGCCGGCGCCGTTCGGCCCGACGATGCCGTAGAACGACCCGGCGCGCACCTCGAGGCTGATCGCGTCGACGGCGGTGGTGTCGCCGTAGCGCTTCACGAGTCCGTCGATCGCGAGGACGCGCGACGCGGCCTCCGGAGCCGGACGGGCCACCCGCAGGGTGCGCTTCTTGCGCGGAGCGGGCTTCGACGAGCCGACCGGGATCACGGCGACGCCGCGCTCGTCGCCCACGGCACGGGCGTCGTCGTCGACCTCCGACGGCGCCTCGACGGGCTCGGCCACCGGCTCCTCCGCCACCGGCTCCTCGACCACCGGCTCGGCTGCCGCGGGCTCCTCGGCCAGGGACTCCTCGGCGACCGACCTGCCGGCCTCGGGCTCCTCGACGACGACGTCCTCAGCGGGCGCCTCGGCGACCGGCTCCTCGACGACGACGACCTCAGCGGGCGCCTCGACGACCGGCGCCTCCTCCGCCACGGGCGCCGGATCGGCCTTCGCCGGCGCGACCGAGTCATCGGAACGGCGCGGCGGGCGCTCGGCCTCGGTGGTGTCGGTGGTCATCGCGGCAGCCACGCGCTGGCGGGCGACGGCCTTCTTCCGTGCGTCCGCCGCGCGTTCCTTCGCCTGGGCGAGCGAGACGGAGGGCGTCCGGGCGTTCTTCGCGGCGGCCGTGCGCTTCGCTGCGGCCGACGACGACGCCGACCGCGATGCGGCGCTGCGCTTCGACGCGGCGGCCTCGGTCGGTTCCTCGGGCGAGGCGTCGACCGCCTCGGGCTCGACCTCGGCGGGCACGGCCGTCGATCGCGACGATGGCTTGCGGGCCGCGGGCTTGCGGGCTGCGGGCTTGCGGGCCGCCGTGGTCTTCGCCGCGGCGGACGCGGGCGCCGCCGCCGACGTCGCGGCGTCACCGGGAGCCGCGGAGGCGGCCTCGGTCGCGTCGGAGTCCGCGGGACCAGCCTCCACGGGCGCCGGTGCCTTGGCCGCGGTCGTGTTCGATCGGCGGGCGGCCGGCTTGCGGGCGGGCTTCGGCGCGGCGTCGGCGCCGCTCGGGTCATCCGCCTTCGGGGCGTCATCCGCCTTCGCCGCGGTCGTCTTCGTGCTCGCCGACTTCGCGGTGCTCGTCTTCGCTCCCGACTTTGCGCCTGCCGGCTTCGACGTCGTCGACGCCTTCGTGCGGGCCGACGACGACCGCGCCGCCGACGACCTCGGCTTGGCTGCGGGCTTCGCCTTCACGGGACGCGCCGGGCTCGCCGCGGCATCCGTGGTCTCGGGCGCGACGGACGCCCCCCGATCGGCGGACACCCCCGTGCCGGTGCCTTCGGGAGTCTCGTCGTCAGGGCCTGATCGCGAAACGGAAGTCACCACGACAACCTACCAAGTCGCGTCGTCCCCGCCTCCGAATCCCCTGCACGCCGCGCCGGGTTTCGGGCCATGAAACTGGGCAACCGCTGGGCGTCACATCACGAAACCGCCACGACGGGCGCAAGGGGTAGGGCTCGAACAGTCCGACCCGGTATCCTGAGGATCGGCATAACGGCGTGTCCACCCAACAACTTCCGGATGAACTCCTGGCGAACTCGTCGTGACACGGCGCGCCGCTTCATCCGACCGATGAAGGAGATGCAGTGACCACCCAGATCGTGATCCTCGCAGCCGGCATGGGGAGCCGGCTCGGGCGAAGCCTCCCCAAGCCGCTCACCGAGCTCAGCGACGGCCGCACGATCATGCGCCAGCAGTTCGACAACATCGAGCACGCGTTCGGTCGGAACGCCGCGGTGACCATCGTCGTCGGCTACAAGCTCGAGCACATCATCGAGGCGTTCCCGCAGGCGTCCTTCGTCTACAACGAGGAGTACGACCAGACGAACACCTCGAAGTCGCTCATGCGCGCGCTGCAGGCATCGCAGCCCGGCGGCGTGCTCTGGATGAACGGCGACGTCGTCTTCGACCCGCGCATCCTCGACCGGGCGCTGCCGTTCATCGCGCGCGACCAGTCGTTCGTCACCGTGAACACCGCGAAGGTGTCCGACGAAGAGGTGAAGTACACCACGAGCGCCGAGGGCTACATCAAGGAACTCTCCAAGACCGTCAAGGGCGGGCTCGGCGAGGCCGTGGGCATCAACTACATCTCCAGCCGCGACAAGGCGACGCTGCTCGCCCACCTCCAGCGCGTCGGCGACCAGGACTACTTCGAGCGCGGCATCGAGCTCGCGATCGAGCAGAACGGCATGCTCGTCGAGCCGATGGACGTCTCCGACCTCTACGCGGTCGAGATCGACTTCGCCGAGGACCTCGAGCGGGCCAACCACTTCGTGTGACCTGCGCCCCACCGACAGCGTGAGAAGCGGATGCCACGTGGCATCCGCTTCTCGCATGTCGGGGCCCGCCCGCGCGGTTCGGGAGCCGTGCGCGGGGCCTCTACGATGAGAGCCATGAGCTACGCCGACTCGCATCCGTTCTCGCGGACGCGGTGGTCGGAGTACCGTCACTCGCTCTGGTTGCTGACCACGCGCGACCTGAAGGTGCGGTACACCACGTCGGCGCTCGGCTACCTGTGGTCGATCCTCGACCCGCTGGTGATGGCGGCGATCTACTGGTTCGTCTTCACCCAGGTCTTCCAGCGACTGGTCGGCACCGAGCCGTACATCGTGTTCCTGCTGGCCGGCCTCCTGCCCTGGATGTGGTTCAACGGCGCCGTGTCCGACTCGACGCGGGCGTTCCTGAAGGACGCCAAGCTCGTGCGGTCGACCAAGCTGCCGCGGACCATCTGGGTCAACCGCATCGTGCTCTCGAAGGGCATCGAGTTCGTGCTCGCCCTGCCCGTGCTGGCGCTGTTCGCGATCTTCGGCGGCGCCCGGGTCGGCTGGGAACTCGCGTACTTCCCGCTCGCGATCGTGCTGCAGGCGGCGCTCACCGCCGGCATCGGCATGATCGTCGCCCCGCTCGTGGTGTTCTTCCGCGACCTCGAGCGTGCGACGAAGCTCGTGCTGCGGTTCCTCTTCTACGCCTCCCCCATCATCTACGGCATCTCGAACCTGCCCGAGCCGCTCCACTTCTGGGCCGCGTTCAACCCGCTCACGGGCATCTTCAGCCTCTACCGGGCGGGCTTCTTCCCCGGTGAGCTCGACTGGTTCGCCGTGGGCGTCGCGGCGGCCATGTCGGCGGCGTTCCTCGCCGTCGGACTCTGGGTGTTCCGCAACGCCGAGCGTCAGGTGCTGAAGGAGATCTGATGACCGACGCCGCCATCCGCACCATCGACCTCGGCATCCGCTTCCGCCGCAACCGCCGGGGCCGGCGCACCTTCAAGGACCTCTTCTCCCGCAGCCGTCGGAAGATCCGGCCGGACGAGTTCTGGCCGCTCCGCGGACTCAGCGTCGACGTGCTGCCCGGCGAGGCGATCGGCGTGGTCGGCCGCAACGGCCAGGGCAAGTCGACGCTCCTGAAGCTCGTCGCGGGCGTGCTGATCCCCGACGAGGGCGAGGTCGTCGTCAACGGCGGGGTGGCCCCCCTCATCGAGATCACGGGCGGATTCGTCGACGACCTCACGGTGCGCGACAACGTCTACCTCACCGCCGGGCTCCACGGCATGAACCGGGCGCAGATCGACGCGAAGTTCGACGAGATCATCGACTTCGCCGAGATCGCCGACTTCCTCGACACCCCGTACAAGCACCTGTCCAGCGGCATGAAGGTCCGCGTGGCCTTCGCCGTGGTGTCCCAGCTCGACGAGCCGATCCTCCTCGTCGACGAGGTCCTCGCCGTCGGCGACAAGGCGTTCCGCGAGAAGTGCTACCGGCGCATCGAGGAACTCCTCGAGAGCGGCCGCACGCTGTTCTTCGTCTCGCACAACGAACGCGACCTGCGCCGCTTCTGCACGCGCGGACTGTACCTCGACAAGGGCCGCCTGGTGCTCGACGCGGGCATAGACGAGGTCATCGACCGGTACAACGCCGACTACGGCGCACGCTGACCGGCATCGTCAAGCCCTGCGATCCTGCGGCGGGTTCCCACGATGGCGTCCTAGGATGCTCGCCATGTCCGACCGAGTGCACCGCATCACCTCGATGGGTCCCGGCGCCCCGCGTGAGGCGGGCACCGAGGTGCCCGACGACCCCGCCTTCGCGAGCGCGGGGCACCAGCAGCCGGATGCCGCGAACCGGGCCGAGGGGCTCGAGCGCGGGCTCGACCGGCTCATCTCGATCCAGCGGCCCGTGGTGCTCGCGCACCTGCGCACCATCCGGCGCAACCACCCGCACGCGACGCCCGACGAGATCGTGCGCATCCTGGAGCGCCGCTACCTCACCGCGGTGACGACGGGCGGTGCCGCCGTCGGCGCGACCGCCGTGGTGCCGGGCATCGGCACGGGCGTCACGCTCGCGCTCTCGGGGGTCGAGACCGCCGCATTCCTCGAGGCGACGGCGCTGTTCGCGCAGTCGGTGGCCGAGGTGCACGGCCTGCACGTCGAGAACCCCGACCGCGCGCGCGCGCTCGTCATGACCCTCATGATGGGCCGCGAGGGCGTCGACCTGGTCAAGCAGTTCGCCGCCCGGGCCGTCGGCGGCGGCGTGAGCCGGGACGCCTACTGGGGCGAGATCATCACGAGCAGCCTGCCCAAGGCCGTGATGGGCCAGGTCGTCGACCGGCTGCGACGGAAGTTCATCAAGCAGTTCGCGGTCCGCGGGGGCGCCGGCATCATCGGCCGCGCCATCCCGTTCGGCATCGGCGCGGCCATCGGCGGCGTGGGCAACCACGTGCTCGGCCGGCGCGTGCTCCAGCACGCCCGGCTCGCGTTCGGCGCGGCGCCCGCGATACTTCCCGTGGAACTCGAGCCGCGGGATGCCGGCGTCTCGGCCGTCACGCGGACGGCGCGACGCGGGGCGTCCATCGGGGCGGCCGTGGCCGGGGTGACGAGTCGCGGCATCCGCTCGGCCGGACGTGCCATCGGCCGGCGCCGGCACGACGACGAGCAGTCGGAGGTCGAGGGCCGCGCACCGGCGCCGGCACCCGACGGGCCCGAGGCCGGAGCCGACCGCTAGTCGACGTCGATCTCGTCGGACCGCTCGGCGACCTCGCCCTCCGCGTCGTGCTCCTCGATCTCCGGGTCGTCGGCGTGCAGCGCCGCGAAGCGCTCCCACTCGGCCATGAGTCGGTCGACCGCCGCATGGAATCGCGCGGTCGTCGCGCCCGGCGTCGTGTCGCCGAAGTACCGCTCGACCCAGAACCCCAGCCGCTGGAGCGCCGCCTCGTCGTGCGCCACCTCGTCGACGCGCGCCGCCATCGCCTCGCCGTCGGCGGCGTCGAGCCACTCGCACGCCGACAGGTAGCCGCCCGTGTCGATCTGCGCCTCGGGATTGACCGGTCGCGTGACGAGCAGCGGCCGACCCGCGGCGAGACGGTCGTAGACCATCGCCGAGATGTCGACGATCGCGACATCCGCCGCGGCGAGCTGCCACCCGAGGGCCGGGCCGTCGTCGAAGACGTGCTGCGCGGTCGGGTCGGCCGCGTTCGCCGCGCCGATCGCCTGGATGATGGCCCGGTTGGCGGCGCCGTACTCGTGGTCGACGACTCCCGACCGCGGGTGCGGACGGTAGATCACCCGGTGACGACCCGTCGCGAGCAGGCTCGTCACGAGCGCGACGCCGTGCGAGGCGATCGACCCGTACGCCGCCGCTCCCCGGTCGCCCTCCCAGGTGGGCGCGTACAGCACCACCTCGCGGTCGTCGGGCGTGTACGGCAGCGGCGAGCCGTCGAGGTAGTGGTCGGCCTGCGGTCGGCCGATCGGGATCGCGCGCTTGTCGAAGTCGTAGTCCCAGAGGACCTTCTCGAGGCGGGTGCGGGCGGCATCCCCCGCGATCAGCGCGTAGTCGTACGCCTTGAACTGGTTCGTGGTCATGTACATCTTGTCGGACTCGCCGTGGTTGATGAACACGTGCCAACGGCGCCCGTACCGCATCATCTGGAAGTTCTTGGCGTTCTGGTTGACGTAGAACACCAGGTGGAGGTCCTGGTCGTGGATGACCTGTTCGAGGTCGGCGACGCGGCGCACGTACGCGACGGGCAGCGGCGACTCCTCGAGGAGCTGGAGCGCTGCGCCGGAGGCCCGGCTGAGGATGAGCACCGGGTGCCGCTCGGCGAGCCGGGCGAGCGGCTGGTACCACTGGCGCAGCTGGTAGAGGTTGACCTTGCCGTCGGCGAAGTAGACGCCGATCCGGTACCGGTGCGGTTCGAGCGGCGGTCGGGCGGCGAGTTCCCGTGCCAGCCGTCGCTGCGCGCTCCGCGAGCGAACGACGTTCTGGACGAGTTTCACGGCACGACGCGCATCAGTCCTCAAACCCACCGTCCAAGGGTAGCCGCCGCTCGCGGGCCTCACACGACGGGCGGTCTCCCGGCCAGCGTCATCCGCCACACGGTGCGCCACGACATGGGGCGCCGCTGCCCCGGGTCCTCGCGCCATCCCGCTCGCCACCCGGCGAACCAGGCCGAGAGGGCCTTCGGATGCCGCGCCCACCGCAGCACCTGGATGGCCGTCCACGATCCGACGTAGAGCGGCACGAGCACCGCGGGCAGGTTGCGGCGCGCGAGCCACACCCGGTTCCGTGCATTGAGGCGGTAGTAGTACGCGTGTCGCGCCGGATCGATCACCGGATGCGCGGCCTCGAGGTCGCCCGCGTACCACGCGCGTCGGCCCGAGTCCCAGACGCGCCACGCCAGCTCGATGCCCTCGTGCGCGTAGAAGAACGGGTCGGCCCAGCCGCCGGTCGCGTCGAACGCCGAGCGCGGCGTGAGCACCGCGCCCTCCCAGCAGGAGAAGACGTTGCTCGAGTGCGCCGGATCGCCCTTGCGGATCCGCGGGATCCACCGGCGGGGGGCGGTGCTTCCCGTCGGGTCGACGACGCGGGGCTGCACGAGGCCCACGTCGGGATGCTCGGCCAGGAGGCGGCATCCGTCGGCGAAAAACGTCGGGCTCGGCAGGAACGCGTCGTCGTCGAGGAAGAACAGCACCTCGCCCGCGACGTGCGGGACACCGCGGTTGCGTCCGGCCGGGATGCCGAGGTTCTCGGGCAGGTGCACGGTGCGCACCTCGTCCGGCAGCCGCGGGTCGGCGGTCGCGGGGTCCCACCCGTTGCCGACGCACACGACGTCGACCGCGACGCCCGCCTGGTCGAGCACGCTCCGGATGCCGCGCGCGAGCTCGACCGGGCGCCGCCCCTGCGTGAGGACGACGACGCCGACGCGCGGCACCGCCGAGAGGTCAGGCCCGGACACGGCGGGACGCCATGATCGCGACGAAGTGACCGAGGAGCGCGAGCGTCGCGAGCGGCAGCAGCGCGAGGACCACGATGCGATCGACCTCGGGCTGGCCGGCGACCAGGCCGACGAGCGCCGCCGCCAGCGCGATCAGCGTGAGCTCGACCGAGTGGTAGAGCCGGTGGAACGGGAGGAAGCGTGCGGCGCGGCGGAGCTTCGCGATGAGCCCGCCCCGGGGCGCGGTCTCGCCGTGGGTGTCGGCGAGCTTCGGCAGCCCGGCGTTCGCCCGGGCCACGTGCACCATGTCGTTCAGCGCCTTGTTCAGCACGATGACGAGCGCGAGGAGCGCGCCGACCGTGGTCCACAGGAAGTCGGCCGGGAACTCGAGCGGATACGCGGCGGCGCGGATGCCGAGCGCGATCGGGATCAGCGCCTCGGTCGAGTAGTGGCCGACCTTGTCGAGGAACACCCCGGCGGGCGACCGCGTGCCGCGCCAGCGGGCGACCTCGCCGTCGCAGCAGTCGACGAGCATCTGCAACTGGCCGAGCAGGACCGCGAGGAGCGCACCCCACACGCCCGGGATGAGCAGCGCCGCCGCGGTCGACCAGCCGACGAGGATCATGAGCCCCGTCACCCCGTTCGCCGAGATGCGCGTGCGCAGCAGGAGCCAGGTGAGGTAGGGCGAGAGGTCGCGGAGGTACAGCGACGCCGTCCAGTGCTCCGCGTTGCGGCGGTTGCGCACCTCGGGCGGCTGCGTGACCGCGCGCAGCTCGGCGATGCTCGTCGGCCGCCCGCGGCCCGGCGAAGTCTCCGTCATGCTCACCTTCCCGTGTGGCTCGCGATGTTGCTCGTGAGCGAGAGGTAGCCGAGCACGAAGCCCGTTCCCCACGACACGTGGATGCACGGCAGCACCACGAGGAACCAACCGAACACCCCGGCGCCGCGGCCGCGAGCGTACGCGAGCGCCGCGAGCAGCACGAAGAGCAGGTACACGCCCGGCACGGCGAAGCCGAGGAGCAGCCACGGGGTCGCGCCCACCGCGAGCTGCACGAGGCCGCCGATCCCGAGCAGGGTTCCGACGACGACGCCGACCACCATCAGGGGCGGCACGAAGTAGCGGATGCCGTTGTCGGCGGGGAAGCGGCGCGCGAGCTCGCCACGCCACAGGCCCGTCGAGAGCATCTGCCGGGCGAGCCGCTCCACCGTGGAACGGGGACGATAGGTGACGGCGAGCTCCGGGGTGAACCAGACGGTTCCGCCGGTGTCGCGCAGGCGCCGGTTCAACTCCCAGTCCTGCCCGCGCTTGATGGTCTCGTCGAACAGGCCCACGCGTTCGAGGGCGCTGCGCCGGAAGACGCCGAGGTAGACGGTGTCGGCCGGGCCCTCCTGGCCGCCGACGTGGAACGCGGCCCCGCCGAGGCCGACGGGGGTCGTGTAGGCGAGCGCGACCGCGCGCTCGAACGACGTCTCGCCGCGGGCGTCCATGATGCCGCCGACGTTGTCGGCGCCGGTGCGGACGAGGGTCTCGACGGCGATGCGCGTGTACTCGGCGGGCAGCATCGAGTGCGAGTCCACCCGGACCACCACCGGGTGAGCGGCCGCGCGGATGCCGATGTTGAGGCCGGCGGGCGTGGACCCGACCGCGTTCTCGAGCACGCGCACGCGGGCGTCGCGCTCGGCGAGGTCGGCGACGAGTTCGTTCGTGCCGTCGATCGACGGGCCCAGTGCGATGAGCACCTCGACCGGCCCGTCGTAGTCCTGCTCGAGGATCGACGCGACGGCCGCGCGCACATGGGAGGCGTCGTTCAACACGGGCATGACGTAGGAGACGCCGATCGGCGGCGACAGCTCCGCCGGATGGTGCTGCTCGGGCATGGTCCTCACTCGTGCACTGGGTCGATCGAGCCTAGCAGCAGGGGGTGCGCCGACCGGGACGCGACGGGGCCCGGACCGCATGCGGTCCGGGCCCCGTCCGAAGGGACGACGACGCGATCAGCCCTCGAAGGTGCCGAGCGTCACGGTGACCGTGCTCGACTCGCCGTCGCGCGTGTACGTCAGCTCGGCATCGGCGCCGCCGGGGAGCGCCCGGACCTGCGCGGTGAGGTCGGTCTGGTCGGTGATGGGGATGCCGTTCAGCGCCGTGACGACATCGCCCGCCTCGAGTCCCGCCGCCTCGGCCGCACCGCCCGGCGTGACCTCGGAGATGAGCGCGCCCACGGTCGAGCCCTCCCCCGCCGCCTGCGCGGACGTGACGGTCGCGCCGAGGAGGCCGTGCGTGGCCGCACCGTTCTCGATGATCTCGTTCGCCACGCGCTCGGCGAGGTTCGACGGGACGGCGAAGCCCACCCCGATGTTCCCGGCCTCGCCCGACGAGCCGCCCGCCGAGAGGATCGCGACGTTGACGCCGATCAGCCGACCCTCGGAGTCGAGGAGCGCACCGCCGGAATTGCCCGGGTTGATCGCGGCATCCGTCTGGATCACCGGGATCGAGATGAGGCCGCTGCCCTGCGACTGCCCCTGCTGGCCGGGCACGTCGAAGTTCCAGAAGTCGAACGGGCTCTCGCCCTGCTCGCCCTCGCCCTGGCCGCCGTCGTCGGGCGTCTCGGGCGCCGCGGCGGACTGCACGTCGATGCTGCGGTTCAGCGCGCTCACGATGCCGTTGGTCACCGTGCCGGACAGGCCGAGCGGTGCGCCGATCGCGATCGCGGTGTCGCCGACGTTGAGCTCGTCGGAGTCGGCGAACTCGATCGGGCTGAGGCCGGACGCGTCGACGAGCTTGATCACGGCGAGGTCGCTCAGCGGGTCTGTGCCGACGAGCTCGGCCGAGTACAGCCGGCCGTCGTCGGTGCGCACCTGGATGCTCGGGTCGCCCGTGGCGCCGTCGAGCGTCACCACGTGGGTGTTCGTGAGCACGTAGCCGTCCTCGGAGAGGATCACGCCGGATCCCGTGCCCTGGCCCTGGCCGCCGGACACCGCGATGGTGACGACGCTCGGGCTCGCCGCTGCGGCGACCGCCGAGATCTGGTTCACCGACTCCGTGTCGTTGATGACGATCCGCTCGCCCGTGCTCGACTGGAGCACGGTGTCGTCGCCGTCGTCGTTCATGAGCGCGGTGATGCCCGCGCCGGACGCGCCGCCGATGAGCGCGGCCGCGACGACCGCGGCGGCGATGCCGAACCCGGCCCGGCGCTTCTGCGGGCCCTCGGGGGCAGCGGATGCGGCGGGCGCCGGTCCGCCGAACGCGGGCGGCACGGAGCCGCCGCCGTCGTCCGGGCGGCCCGCGGCGGGCGCGGCGTGGGGCGCGGAGGCGGCGGTCGCGGCGGCCGCAGCGCCGGTGAGCGGGGTCGTGGGGGCGGTCTCCCCCGGCGCGGGCGCGGTCGCCGGCTCGTGCCGGTACTGCGGCGCCACGTACGGCTGCGGCGCCTGGCCCGGAGCGTAGACCGTGCCGGTGGGGCGCGGTGCCTCGGGCTCGGGCGCGGCGGACGGCGCCGGAGCGGTGGGCTCCGGAGACGCCGCGGGGGTCTCGGGCGCCGACTCCGGCTGGGCCGGCGCGGCGGAGGATGCGGGCGTCGCGGGGGCCGCGGGCGTCGCGGCCCGCGCCTCGTCCTGCGGGCGGGTGTCCGGGTCGTGCTCGTGCCCGCCGGGGGTGGTGTCGGTCATGTGTCGCTCCCTTCAGCGAATGCCAGCATCGCCCGTGGATCTGTGCGAGGCTTCTGCGGTTCCTATGACCCGGCTGTGCCGGCACCGGGAACCGCCCGGACGCATCGGACAGCGTATCCGCCCGAGCGTGACGTACGGTGTGAGCGTGGATGACACCGGAGCACCGCACCTCGCCCCCTGGCAGCGGACGGCCGCCGGAGCGGGCCTGCTCGCGGCGAACGGCACCGTCGCGCCGACCGTGTTCGCCGAGATGAGCGCGCTCGCCCTCGAGACCGGAGCCGTGAACCTCGGCCAGGGGTTCCCCGACGAGGACGGTCCGCGCGAGGTGCTCGACGCGGCCCGCGAGGCGATCGCCTCGGGCGTCAACCAGTACCCGCCCGGGCCCGGGATGCCCGTGCTCCGCGAGGCGATCGCGCGTCACCAGCGACGCTGGTACGACCTCGAGGTCGACCCGGTCCGCGAGGTGCTCGTCACCGCCGGCGCGACCGAGGCGCTCGCGGCCGCCATCCTCGCGTTCGTCGACACCGGTGACGAGGTCGTCACCTTCGAGCCCTCCTACGACGCTTACGCCGCGCTCGTCGCGCGCGCCGGCGGCGTCCACCGCACGGTGCCGCTGCGCTTCCCCGACTGGGCGCCGGACCACGACGAGCTCCGCGCCGCCGTGACCGACCGCACGCGCGTCATCCTGCTCAACTCGCCCCACAACCCGACCGGGGCGGTGCTCGATCGGGCGACCCTCGAGCTCGTCGTCGAGCTCGCGCACCGGCACGACGCGCTCATCGTGACCGACGAGGTGTACGAGCACCTCGTCTTCGACGGCAGGCACGTGCCGATCGCGACCCTCCCCGGCGCGTGGCAGCGGACCGTGTCGATCTCGTCCGGCGGCAAGACCTTCAACACCACCGGGTGGAAGATCGGATGGCTCACCGGCCACGCCCACTTCGTGACCGCGGTGCTCGCGGTCAAGCAGTACCTCACGTTCGTCAACGGCGCGCCGTTCCAGCCCGCGATCGCGGCCGGGCTCGACCTGTCCCACACCTACTTCGCGGATGCCGCAGCCGCCCTCGCCGCCAAGCGGGACGTGCTCGTGCGCGGGCTCGACGCCGCCGGGTTCACGACGGCGGTGCCGCGATCGGGGTACTTCGCGGTCGCGGATGCCGCGCCCCTCGGCGCCTCCGACGCGGCCGCGTTCTGCCGGGAGCTCCCGCATCGCGCTGGCGTGGTCGGCGTTCCGGTGACCGCATTCGTGCACCCCGACCGTCGCGACTCGGTGCGGACGCTCGTGCGCTTCGCGTTCTGCAAGCGGCGTGAGGTGCTCGAGGAGGCGTCGGCCCGGCTCGCGTCGCTCAGTCGACGGCGGGGTGCGGACGCTCGGCGACCGTGAACCGGCGCAGGCGGAGGGCCGGGTTCAGCCGGCGCACCGACTCGATGCGCTGCCGGGACAGCCACGCGATCGCGACATCCGTCTGCTCGCCGATCGTCGCGACCTCGACGCCCATCGGGTCGACGACCATGCTGTTGCCCGCCCCCACGGGCGGCGCGTGGTCAGCTGCGGCGACGTAGATCGTGTTCTCGAGTGCCCTCGCCGTGGTCAGGGTGCGCCAGTGGGCCTCCTTCAGCGGACCGCGCACCCACTCCGCGGGCATGCAGATCACGTCGGCGCCCGCGTCGACGATGCGACGCGACACCTCCGGGAAGCGCGCGTCGTAGCAGGTCTGCAGGCCGAACCGCAGTCCGCCCGCCTCGAACAGCTCGGGCGGGGTGACCTCGCCGGGAGCGACCCACTCGGATTCGCGCTGCCCGAACGCGTCGTACAGGTGCAGCTTGCGGTAGCGCGCCACCACCCCGGCACCCGGCGCGACGGCGACGACGGTGTTCGCGACGCGTCGCTGCCCGTCGAGCCGTTCGATCATGCCCGCCACGAGGTGTACGTCGAGCCGGTCGGCGAGCGCGGCCAGCGCGGCCGTGAACGGCCCGTCGACCGGCTGGGCGGCGTCGAGCCACGCCTCCGACGGCGAGGCCGTGAACCAGCTCGAGTACTCCGGGAAGACGACCAGTCGCGCACCCCGCGCCACGGCGAGTTCCGCGAGGCGCTCGATCTCGGCGAGGTTCGCCTCGGCGTCGTCGTCCGGGGCGAACTGGGCGACGGCGAGCGCGAAGCCCGCGGCATCCGTCTGCATGCCCTTCAGCCTAGGCCTGCACGATCCGGGCGCGGACCCGGTGGACGATGGTGTCGAGCTCGCGCGTCGTGGCCTCCAGCTCGTCGAACGCGTCGAGCAGGTCGGACCGCCCCGCGCCGTCCTCCCCGGACAGCCTGAGATCGGTTCCGATGTTCAGGGCGGCGGCGCGCGTGCTCGCGGCCAGGGTCGCCGCGGCCGTGCCGACGTCGGCCAGCAGCAGGGTGCTCGTGTCGTCGACGAGTTCCTCGAGCACGGGAACCAGGTTCGCGGCGAATCGGCCGAGCGCGGCCGACGACTCGGCCGCCGCGAGGCTCGCCTCGCGCATCGCCGTCGCGCGGCTCTCCGCGTCGTCCCGCCGACTCGCGTCGGCGAAGCCCGACGAGGCGGCCGTGTCCCGATCCGCCATCCCGGGCGCGGTCTCGCGCATCGCCGCCGAGAACGCCGCCAGGCACTGTTGGCGGATCTCCTCCTCGGGCGACGCGTGCGGCTTGCGATGCGCCACGACCATCTCGACGAGGGCTGCGGCCATCCCGGTCATCAGCGCGGCGGCCGCACCGCCGCCCGGGTTCGCGCCGGTCGAGGCGAGCGCGTGCAGCCACTCCGAGATCGGCTCGTCGGCCGTCAGTCTGGGTCCCATGGCTCGACGGTAGACCCTCGCGTGCGGCATCCGTCACCGCCGCCCGCGACAGGGGCTGCCGACGGCCCCGCGGAGGCGTAGTCAAGCCGATCGCTCCGCCGAAGACAAGATCTGTCTTCCTCGCCCGCGACGTGGTGGACTGTGCCCGTTCAGGCGCGCGACCGAACCCGGCCGTGCCGCACGATCGGTCCCTACGCCGACGGACGAACCATCTCGGGCAGCGGGGCCACGACAGATGGGAAACCCCGTGCTCAGAGCACCACCGACGCTCCATCGGCGCCTTCGCCGTCGGAGCACTCGCCGCGAGCTTCCTCGCGGCGACCGCGGCGCCGGCGAACGCCGACGACCACGAGAACCTGCCCGGCGAGCCCACCATCACGCTGCCGATCAACGACAGCGCGGCGGGCGGCACCTACGACCAGGACTTCACCCGGGTGTACGCCGGGGCGACGCCCGACGGGACGCCGGTCTACCTCTACGTCCCGGCCGGGACGCCCCTGGACGGCAGCGCACCCGTCGGCGTCGACAGCCTCGACCCGGCGTTCGACCACAACCCGGACGACGACTTCGTGCCGTGCGCCGACCGCGACGTCGCGGACTTCACCCTGACGCAGGCGCAGATCGACTACATGGGCGACCAGCTCGCGAACCAGATCGTCGCGGTCGACGAGGAGCACTTCGGCCCCATGGATGCGGCCGATCCCGACGTCCCCGAGAGCGACTCGCTCGTGATGCTCGTCTACAACGTGCAGGACGACAACTACTACGACTGCGCGGCGACGAGCTACACCGCCGGCTACTTCGCACCGGACTTCATCGACTCGGCCGGCATGAACACCATCGTGATCGACGCGTTCGACTGGGCCAACCGCGTCGGGCCGAACGACGCGGAGTGGCGCGACGGCGACCCGGCGAACGACCTGCCGACGCTGTACGAGGGCGTCATCGCGCACGAGCTCGAGCACCTGCTGCACAACTACAGCGACCCCGGCGAGCTCAGCTGGGTCGACGAGGGCCTCGCCGACTTCGCGGTGTTCCTCAACGGCTACGACGTGGGCGGCTCGCACCTGACCTACCACCAGGTGTTCTACGCCGAGACGTCCCTGACGCGCTGGGCCGGCGGCCTCGAGAACTACGGCGCCGCCTACACCTACATGCAGTACCTCTGGGAGCAGGCGGGCGGCAACGGCGACGGCACCTACGAGCCCGACCTCGAGTACGACGGCGCGGGCGGCGACCTGCTGATCAAGCTCATCTTCGAGAACCAGGCCGACGGCATGGCGGGCGTGCAGGCGGCGATCGACGAGTTCAACGCGGCCACGGGCGCCGACCTGCGCTCGGCCGAGGAGCTCTTCCAGGACTGGGCGGTCGCCGTGTACCTCGACGACGAGGACTCCGAGCGCTTCGACATCAAGGCCGTCGACTTCGGCGACCCGGCGTCGACGAGCTGGACCATCGACATCGCCGACGACCAGTTCTGGGACGGCCGGGGCTCCAACCAGGGAGCGCAGCCCGACGCCAAGTGGGAGCGTCGCAAGAACGGCCAGGCCGACACGGCCCTGCCGTACGGCATCCAGGTCGAGCGCTTCCGCAACCCGGGGCCGACCGTCACGGTGGGCCTCGACGGTGACGACACCACGCAGATCGCGCCGCACACGGGCGACACCCACTGGTACGCCGGGTACGAGAGCCAGGCCGACAACGTCCTCGACGTCGAGGTGGCGGATGGTGCGGCCTCGACGCTCGACTTCTGGTCGTGGCACTTCATCGAGGAGGGCTGGGACTACGGATTCGTCGAGGCGCTCGTCGGCGACGAGTGGGTGACGGTGCCCCTCACGGACGACTCGGGCGCGACGGTGACCACCGACACCGACCCGCACGGCAACAACGCGGAGGGCAACGGCCTCACCGGGACCTCGGGCGGCGAGTACTTCGTCGACGAGCCCGAGTACGTGCACCTCTCCGCCGACCTCCCGGCGGGCACGACCGACGTGCGCTTCCGGTACTCGACGGATGCCGCGTACCTCGACACCGGGTGGTTCGTCGACGACGTCATGGTCGACGGTGAGGCCGCCGCGGTGTCCTCGGCCGACGGCGAGTGGATCGAGACGACGGGCCTCCAGGACAACAACTGGACGCTCCAGGTCGTCGCGAGCTGCGACCTCACCCCCGGCGTGGAGTCGGACTTCGAGATCGTCGACGAGGCGGGCAACCACGTGTACCGCCTCGAGGGCGACGACATCTCGATGTCGGGCCTCGACACGTCGTGCGCGAAGGGCAAGAACCGCGACTTCGCGACGCTCGTCTCGAACCTGCCCACCGGCGACCTCGACACGCTCGACGCGGGCTACTCGCTCGGCGTGACGAACACCGGCAAGGGCAAGCGCGGCTGACGCCGCACCGCCCCCTAGGAGGCCCCGGTCCGATCGGACCGGGGCCTCCCTCCGGTTCCGGGCGCCGTGGCGAGCGGATGCCGCTGATCGACCTCGCCGCGGCGCGGCGCGTTGTCCTCCGCTCACCGCCCCGTGGGAACCCCCTACGCCGATCGCTCGGCGCGCGCTCATGATGACGAGTGACCAATGCCCGGATGCGACATCGAAGCCGAGCCGCACGTTCCGACACCAGCCGGGCGGTGGCCTTCAGCGACGCCGTCATCGCCATCGTCATCACGCTCCTGGCGCTCGAGCTCAAGCCGCCCGACGCCGAACCCGGCGAACTGCTGGATGCCCTGCTCGGCGAGTGGCCCACCTACCTGGCATATGCGGCCTCGTACCTCTACCTGGCCGTGATCTGGTTGAACCACAAGGCCGCCTTCACCCGGATCCGCGAGATGGACCGCGGCCTGCAGTGGGCGAACCTCGGGATCCTCGCAACCCTCGCGCTCGTGCCCTGGCCGACCGCGGTGATCGCTGAGACAGCCAGGACGGGCGACCTCACGGCCGAGCGGGTCGCCGTCGTGCTGTACGCGCTCGTCGGCGCAGTACTGTGCCTGGCCTGGCTGGCGTTCTTCTCGTACCTGGCGCGGCATCCGGATCTCACGAACGACGAGGTGGACGACGCGTACTTCGCGCGCGAGCGCCCGCGCGCGCTCATCGGGTTCGTGCTCTACCTGATCGCCGGAGCGGCCGGCATCCTGATCCACCCGCTCGTGGCGTCGGTGGGCTTCCTGCTCGTGCCCGTCTACTGGGGCGTGACCAGCCATGGCATCGACCACGGGCCGGCATTCCTCCAGCGGGGCGGTCGCAACGGGCGCATCAAGGCGCACTGACGGATGACCCGGAGCGGGGCCCGGAACGACGAAAGCCCCTCCCGAAGGAGGGGCTTTCTGAGGCGATTTCTCGCCACGTGGTTGCGGGGGCAGGATTTGAACCTACGACCTCTGGGTTATGAGCCCAGCGAGCTACCGAACTGCTCCACCCCGCGGCACGAGAGATAACACTAGCACGGGCTCGGACCGCGGTCGAATCGGGGGCGCGGGCCGGGCGTTTCGGGCCTCGAAGGGGTGCGGAGCGGTTCGCTCGCGGTCCGCGGGGCGGCCTCGGTACGGGCGCTTCGCGTCCTACTCGACCACCGGGGCCTTCGCGTCCTCCTCGACCGCCGGAGGGCGCTTCGCGCCCTACTCCCCCGCTCGCGTGCGCGGGGTCGCGGCGACCACCTCGTACGACAGCGGGAGCCAGCGGCGGTCAGGCCAGCCGTACATGCCGTCGCCCCTGGGCACCGTCACGGGGAAGATCTGCCACGGCACCTCGTAGTGCTCGGTGAACGAGTCGATCCGCAGCCCGGCGTCGCGCAGCGCCCTGAGCACCTCGTCGAGCGGATGCATCCACTCCCAGGTTCTCGCGTGCTGGATGCGCGCGTCGGGGTCGGCGTAGTCGCTCGGGTCGTCGATGACCTCCGGCCTGCCGGCGGCGTAGGGGTAGGCGAACTGCGGCATTCCGTCGGGTCCGCCGTCGCCGTCGAACACGAACGCGGCGGGGTGTCCGTCGGCGAAGTAGAGCCGACCGCCCGGTGCGAGGAACCACTCGATGATGCGGGCCCACTCCGCGACATCCGGGAGCCAGCCGATGGTGCCCCAGGTCGTGAAGACCAGGTCGAACGACTCGGGTTCGGGCAGCACGTGCCGGGCGTCGTAGATGTTGGCCTGCACGAACCGGGTGCGGTCGGCGACGCCGAGCTCGTCGGCCATCCGTCGCGCCTCGACGACCGCGGGCTCCGAGAAGTCGAGACCCACGGCCGTCGCCCCCGCGTTCACGAGCGAGAGGGTGTCCGACCCGAAGTGGCACTGCAGGTGCAGCACGCGGACGCCGTCGAGACCGTCCGGGAAGAGCCGCTCGACCCCCGCGCGCGCGATGGGGTCGAGCACGCTGCCGCCCTCTCGGAGCCGCGCGCGGTCGTAGAACGTCGAGGCCACGTGCACGGGCACGCGCTCGTCCCAGTTCGCCCGGTTGTCGTCGAGCCAGTCGCCGTCGCGAAGGTCGACCCGGGCCTCGGTCATCCCTCGTCGCCCGTGGGCGTGGCACCGGAGAGCTCGAGCAGGCGGGTGATCACCTGGTTGAGCTGCTCGTCGGCCTCGGCGAATGCGGCGAGGTCGCCCTCGGCGAGCGCCGCCTGCTTCTGCTCGAGCAGGTCCGCCGCCTCGGCGAGCAGGGCGGCCTGCTCGTCGCTCGGCGCGGGCTCCTCAGTCGGGGGCGCGTCCGGGTCGGCCGGCTCGGTCGGCGCCGGCTCCGGCTCGACCTCCTCGTCGCCCGCGGCCGCACCCGAGTCGCCTCCGAAGAGCACGTTCAGTGCCTCGTCGAGCGTGTCCTGGAACGCGATCTCGTCGCCGAAGGCCACGAGGACCTTCTGCAGCACGGGATAGCTGGTCTCACCGGTCGAGCGGACGTACACCGGCTGGACGTACAGCAGGCCGCCGCCGACCGGGATCGTGAGCAGGTTGCCGTTGATGACGTCGGACTGGCCCTGGCGGAGGATGTTCAGCTGCGCAGAGATCGAGGTGTCGCTGTTGAAGGTGTTCTGCACCTGGCCGGGGCCGGGCACGTTGTCGTCCTCCGGCAGGTTCAGGAGCCGCAACTTGCCGTAGCCTTCGGCCCGCTCGCCGTCTTCCGATCCCGCATCCGAATCCACCGCGAGGTATCCGCGCAGCACGTTGCGGCTTGCCTGACCTCGCGCTTCGGGGATGAAGGTCGAGTAGATCGAGTACGTCGGCTCCTCTTGGCCGGGCATCTGCATCGTCAGGTAGTACGGCGGCTGCAGGAGCGTGCTGCCCTGCCCCTGCGTCGGGTCGAGCGGCGTGGTCCACGCGTCCTCACGCGAGTAGAAGGCGTCCGCCTCGGTCACGTGGTACCGGCCCAGCACGGCGCGCTGCATCTTGAAGAGGTCGGCGGGGTAGCGCACGTGACTCATGAGCTCTCCCGACATCTCGCTCAGGGGGCGCACCTTGCCCGGGAAGATCTTGTCCCACGTCTGGAGGATGGGATCCTCGTCGTCCCAGGCGTAGAGCGTCACCTTGCCGTCGTACGCGTCGACCGTCGCCTTCACGGAGTTGCGTACGTAGTTGACCTCGTCGAACGCGAGCGGCGACGCGACCGTGTCGCTGTCGGAGATCGCCTCGCTGTAGCTCACCTTGTTCGAATACGGGTACTGATCCGAGAGCGTGTAACCGTCGACGATCCACACGATGCGGCCATCGACCACGGTCGGGTAGGTGTCGGTGTCGAGGGTGAGGAACGGCGCCACCTTGCGCACGCGGTCGATCGGATCGCGGTCGTAGAGGATCTGCGACTCCTCGTTCACCTGGTCGGAGAGGAAGATCTGCTCCGACTGGAACTTCAGCGCGTAGACGAGCTTGGTGAAGACGTTGTCGAGCTTCGGCCCGCCGTCGCCCTGGAACGTCGTCTGCTGGGGTTCGCCGTCGCCGCCCGCGGGGAAGTCGAGCTCGATCTCACGAGCACCCTCGGGGGCGCCGACGATCGAGTACTCGGGCGAGTTCTCGCCGAAGTACACGCGCGGCTCGAACTCGGGCAGGGTTCCCGTCGAGGGGATGCCCGACTGCAGGAAGACCGGCTGGCCGTCGCTCGACCGCTGGTTGCCGGCCGCGGCGACGAGGCCGTAGCCGTGCGTGTAGACGAGGTGCGTGTTGAACCACGTCTGCGCGTCGCCGAGTCCCTCGAGGTTCAGGTCGCGGATGGCGACGATCGTGTCCTGCGACTGCCCGTCGATCTCGTAGCGGTCGACGTCGAGCTGCTCGGGGAACTGGTAGTACTGGCGGAACTGCTCGAGTTGGCGGAACGCCGGGCTGATGATCGCCGGGTCCATCAGGCGGATGCTCGCCGTGGTCTCCGCATCGGAACGCAGCGCACCCGGCTCGGCGTCCGTCTTCGCCTCGTACGGGATCTCCTCGATGTCGGCGACCCCGAACGCGTCGCGCGTCAGGTCGATGTTGCGTTGGATGTAGGGGGCCTCGAGCGAGCGCGCGCTCGGGTCGACCTGGAAGCGCTGCACGACCCACGGGTACAGCGAGCCGATCAACAGGCTCGACACCACCAGCAGCACAGCGCCCACGAGCGGGAGGCGCCAGCGCCCGAGGAACGCGGTGACGAGGAACAGCACGGCCACCACGGCGGCGATGACGGCGAGGATCTGCCGGCCGGGGATCGTCGCGTTGACGTCGGTGTACGACGCACCGGTGATGAGCGAACCCACCTCGGTGACCGTCGCGTACTGGTCGAGCCAGATGCTGACGGCCTGCAGGAGCAGGTACAGGCCCGCGGTGATCGCGATCTGGATGCGCGCGGCCTTCGAGATGACCACCTCGCGTCCGCTGATGCGGATGGCGCCGTAGAGGTAGTTGGTCGCGATGACGAGCAGGCCAGAGAGCAGCACGACCGCCGAGGCGAAGCCCACGATCGAGCGGTAGAACGGCAGCTCGAAGACGTAGAACCCGACGTCGAGGCCGAACTGCGGGTCGGTCGTGCCGAACGGGGTGCGGTTCAGCCAGGTGAGCACCGAGTCCCACCGGCTCGCCGTCGAGACGCCGGCGAAGATGCCGAGCACGATCGGCACGCCGAACATGGCGAGGCGCCGCAGCGGCTCGAAGACCTCCTGGTAGCGGTCGAGCTGCGAATTGAGCTTCGCGTACACGGGCCGCGTGCGGTAGGCGATCTGGATCGAGGCCCAGACCGGCACGGCCATCGCCACGAAGCCGATGAGGAACAGCACGATGCGGGCGACCCATTCGGTCACCAGCACCTCGACGAACCCCAGCTGCTGGTACCACATCACGTCGGCGTAGATTCCGGCGAACACGAAGAACGCGACGACGAGGGCGCCGACGATGCCGATCGTGATCGCGATCGGCGCGCGTCGGCGCGGCATCCTCGGTTCCTGCGGCTGTGCTGTGGACACTTCTCGGCCTCATTCGGGGTCGGGACGGGATCGAATCCCCATCCTATGGTCGGCAGTCTTGGAAACGGCTGGTGGGAAGCGGGTGCCCGGGCCCGGGGAGATAACGAACCGGTACCGTTCGGGTCGCCTCGCCCGACGGCACGGGAGCGCCCTCGATCAGCCCGCGGCCTCGCACCGGGCGAACGACGACGTGTCGCCGCCCTCGCCCGCCGCCTCGACGATCGCCCGCGCCTCGTCGAGGGTGGTCACCGCGAACACCTCGAGCCCGTCGGGCACGTGCCCGACGACCTCGCCGCAGTTCGCCTCGGGGGCGAGGAACCAGTCCGCGCCGCTGTCGACGGCGCCCCACAACTTCTGGCGGATGCCGCCGATGCCGCCCACCTCGCCGTCGGAGTCGATCGTGCCGGTGCCGGCGACGCGCTCGCCGCCCGTCATCGCACCGGGGGTGAGCTTGTCGACGATCCCCAGGGCGAACATCATGCCCGCACTGGGACCGCCGACATCGTCGAGGCGGATCTCGACGTCGATCGGGAACTCGTAGCGCATGCGCACGCCGATGCCGATCACGACCTGGCCGTTGCGCTCGACCGGCGTCACCTCGACCTCGGTGGTGCCGTCGCCGCGCACGACCTCGAGCGTCGCGGGCGACTCGGTCCCATGCTCGGCCAGGGCGCTGCGCAGTTCGCCGACCGAGCGCACCGGCTCGCCGTCGACCGCCGTGATGACGTCGCCGATCTCGAGCACGCCCTCGGCGGGCAGGCCGTCGCCGACGCCCTGCACGACGACCTCGCGCGGGAAGTCGTAGCCGAGCTCGACCAGCGCGGCCGCGATCGCGTCCTGCTGCGAGTCGACCATCTGGGCCTCGTTCTGCGAGTCGCGATCCTCCTCGCTGATGCCGGGCGGGAAGACCGCCTCGACGGGCACGACCGCGCGACGGGTGTCGAACCACGCCACCGCGACGTCGAGCCAGCCGGGGGTCCGGCCGGGCCGTCCGATCGCGGAGACCGTGAGCAGGTCGAGCGAGCCCTCGGTCGGGAAGGTCTCCTCGTCGGGGATGGAGATGAGCGGGATCTCCTCGCCGTCCGATTCGGTCGTGCCCAGGGTGTCGAAGACCGGACCGGGCTGCTGGATGACGTACGGGGACGGCAGCAGCGCGATGAGCAGGCCGAGCACGGTCGCGACGGCGACCGCGCCCCAGCCGATGCGCTCGCGACGGCTGCGACGGGACGCGACGGCGGACTCGTCGGAGTCGCCGGTCGGCGCGGCATCCGCTCGCGGTCCTGACAGCACCATGCCGCGTTCATCCTTCCCAGGGCGCCGCAGAACCGGTCCGCGCCGACTCGTGCGGCGCTGTTCGCGACGGGCGGACACCCGGAACGTCAGCCTAGGCCAATTCCCGGGGAGGAAGACCGGGGGCGGCGGTAGCGTGGAATTCCGATCGAGGGAGGTGGCCTCCGTGGCCGAACGCGACGACCAGCCCGACCGGAACCCCGAGGACGAGTTCCGCGACATGCTGCGCGAGCTGCTGTCCGGATCCGGCGGCATCGATCCGTCGAGGCTCGCCAACGCGGCGGGCCTGCCGAGCGACCCGGCGAGCCTGGCTGCGATCTTCAGCCAGCTCCAGCAGGCCATGCAGCGCTCCGACGACGAGGGCATCGACTGGTCGCTCGCCCTGCGGCAGGCCGAGCAGCGCGCGGCATCCGGCCAACGCCAGGTCGAAGCCGCCGACGCCGAGCGGCTCGATCGGGCGGCGCAGGTCGCGGCCCTCTGGCTCGACGAGGTCGTCGACGTCGCCGCCCTCCCCACGCCGCCCGAGCTGCTCACGCGGCGCGCGTGGGCCGCCGCCACCCTGCCCATCTGGTCGCAGCTCGCGGAACCGGTCGCGCTGAGCATCGCCGACTCGCTCACCCGGGTCATGTCCGAGCAGGCGCCGGAGGAGATGCGCGAGATGGTGCAGGGCGCCAGCCGCATGATGCGCGGCATCGGCGGCGCGATGTTCGCGATGCAGCTCGGCCAGGTGGTCGGCCAGCTCTCCACCGAGGTCGTCTCCGGGGGCGACGTGGGCATCCCGCTCCTCGACGACGGCCGCGCCGCCCTGCTGCCGCAGAACATCGCCGAGTTCGGCGCCGGACTCGACATCCCCGACGACCAGGTGGAGCTCTACCTCGCGGTGCGCGAGCTCGCGCACGCGCGACTGTTCCGCCACGCCCGCTGGCTGCGGCTGCATCTCATCACGGCGATCACCGCGTTCGCCCGAGGCATCGACGTCGACGTGGAGCGCCTCGAGGAGCTCGCGGAGGGCTTCGACCCCGCCAACACCGACGAGCTGCGCGACGCCGTCGCCAACGGCGCCCTCCTCCGGCCCAAGAGCCCCGAGCAGGAGGCCGCCCTCGGGCGCCTCGAGACCGTGCTCGCGCTCGTCGAGGGCTGGGTCGACGTCGTGACGGCCGACGCGACGCAGCGGCTGCCGAAGTCCGACGCCGTGGCGGAGACCATCCGTCGTCGCCGAGCGACCGGCGGACCGGCCGAATCGGCGCTCGCGACCCTGGTCGGCCTCGAGCTGCGCCCTCGTCGCCTGCGTGACGCCGCCGCGATGTGGCGCGCGGTCACGGACGCGGTCGGCGTCGCCCAGCGCGACGCCCTGTGGTCGCATCCCGACCTGCTGCCGACGGCGGCCGACCTCGACGACCCGGGTCCGCTCGCCGCGCGCCTCGCCGCGGGCGGGCAGGCCGCCGGCGAGGCCGACGCCGCCTTCGACGAAGCGCTCGAGGCCCTGCTGCGCGGTGAGTCCGGCGGCGACGACGCCGGCGTCTCCGACGACGACCCGAGCGGCGGCTCCGACGACGAGCGCGGGCCCGCCGCGAGCTGACGCGTCGCCCCACCCGCCGCGTCCGCGGCCCCGTCCTGTGGACGGCCGACGAGCCGTCCGCCGGCGGTCGGGCATGCTTCCGGCATGACGCCGCGACTCGACCCCGCACTGCCCCTCGTCTGGCGCTCGCACGACGCCCTCCAGCTCGGCGGCGTCCGTCCGGTCGCGGTCCTCGAGCGTCCCGGGCCGTTCGAGGAGGGGATCCTCAGCGCGCTCGCCTCCGGCGCGAGCCGGTCCACGCTGGCGACCATCGGGGCGGCGCTGGGCGGCTCGCCCACCGACCTCGACGACCTGCTCGAGCGGGTCGAACCGGCCCTGCTCCCCGCCGCGGCATCCGCTGGGTCGCCCCGCGCCGGTACCGTCGCCATCGACGGCGAACCCGACCACGTCGCCACCCTCGCCGCGCAGCTCGCGCGGCTCGGCCACCGGCCGGTCCACGCGCCGAACGCACCGGCCGACGCGGTCGACGCGGTCGTCGTGATCGCCTCACGCGTGGTCTCCCCCGCGGCCCACCTGCCGTGGCTGGCCGCCGACGTACCGCATCTCGCGCTCGTGTTCGACGAGCGCGGCGCCGAGGTGGGCCCCTTCGTGCGGCCGGGGTCGGGTCCGTGCCTGCGCTGCGTCCACCTGGGCCGACGCGACGCGGATGCCGCGTGGCCGGCCGTGGCCGCACAGCTCGCGGCCGCCGCCGCCCCGCCTCGCAGCCCGCGCGTCGAGCACGAGGCGCTGGCGCTCGCGGCATCCGTCGTCGACGACCTGCTGCGGGACGGTCGCACCGCCCTCGACGCGGCCTGCGTGCTCGTCAGCGACGCGTCGGCACGCCGCCCACGCGCTCCCGAGCCGGTCGCTGCGCATCCCGAGTGCGGATGTCGAGCTCCCGGAGGAATCGCGACGGCTCCCGCTCGCCTCGATGCGTGCCGGATCGGGCCGCCCAGGTCAGCGTCAGCCGACGCCGTGCCCGCGTGATGCCGACGTAGAGCAGGCGTCGCTCCTCGTCGATCGCCTCGAGCCCGGTCGCGTAGGCGATCGGGAGCATGCCCTCGGTGAGGCCCACGAGGTGCACCTCGTCCCATTCGAGGCCCTTGGCCGAGTGCAGCGTCGCCAGCGTCACCGCGGCGATCGCCGGCTCGTGCTGCGCCTGCGCCCGCGCCGACAGGTCATCGGCGAACGCGCGCAGGGTCGTGCCCGCGGGCACGTCGTCGACGAGGCGGGCGAGCGCGTTGAGCGACTCCCACCGCGACCGCACCGCTCCGGGGCCCTCCGGCGCCTCCACCGACCAGCCGAGCGAGCGCAGCACGTCGCTGACCGTCTTGAACAGCGGCTCGCCCGTCGCCGCGAGCGCCTGGGCGCGGATGGCGTGCACGGCCTGCTTCACCTCGGGCTGGTCGAAGAACCGCTGGGCCCCGCGCACCCGCGTCGAGACGCCGACCTCGGCGAGCGCCTGCTCGAGCAGTGCCGACTGCGAGTTGACGCGCATCAGCACGGCGATGGATTCGGCGGGCACGCCCGCGTCGATGCGGTCGCGGATCCGCGTGGCGGTGCCGCGGGCCTCGGCCAGCTCGTCGGGGTAGGCCACCACCTCGGGTGCCGGCCCGTCGGCCACCCGTCCCCGGGCGGATGCCGCGCGCTCAGCCGCGACCGTCGCGTCGCCGGTCGCCGGATCCCCGGCGTCGGGCGCGGCCGCGACCAGGCGGAGCGCGCCGGGACGACCGCGCACCAGGCGGTTCGCGACCTCGACGATCTCGGGGGTGGAGCGGTAGTTGCGTTCGAGGCGCACGATCGTGGCATCCGGGTACCGCCGCTCGAACCCGAGCAGGTGCTCGGCCGACGCGCCCGCGAAGGAGTAGATGGTCTGGCTGGCATCGCCGACGACGCACACGTCGCGGCGGTCGCCGAGCCACAGGTCGAGCAGGTGCTGCTGGGCGGGAGAGACGTCCTGGTACTCGTCGACGACGAAGTGGCGGTAGCCCTCGCGCACCTGCATGGCGACCGCCGGCTCGGTCTCGATCATGCCCGCCGTGGCGAGCAGCACGTCCTCGAAGTCCATCGAGCGGCGCTCGTCCTTCAGCTGCTCGTACGCGGCGACGAGGTCGAGGAACTGGTCGGCGTCGAGCGAGCCGGGCGCCCCGCGCGAGGCGAGGCGAGCGCGGTACTCGTCCATGCCGAGCACGCTGACCTTGCGCCACTCGATCTCGGCGGCGACGTCGCGCAGCGTCGCCGTGTCGACCCGCAGGCGGCACCGCTCGGCCGCGAGCCCGAGGAGCCGACCCTTGAACTCGAGGACCCGCGGAGCCGGACCACCCGCCACGATCGGCCAGAAGTGGTTCAGCTGCGCGAGCGCCGCGGCATGGAACGTGCGCGCCGGCACGCCGCCCGCGCCGAGCGCGCGCAGGCGGGACCGCAGTTCGGCGGCGGCGCGGTTCGTGAACGTGAGGGCCATGACGCGGGCGGGGTCGTAGGCGCCGGATGCCACGCCGTAGGCGATCCGGTGCGTGATGGCGCGGGTCTTCCCCGTGCCGGCGCCGGCGAGCACGCAGACCGGTCCGACGAGGGCCTCGGCCGCGACGCGCTGTTCGTCGTCGAGCGCGTCGAGGAGCGGATCGCTCGTGGTCATGACGTCGACCAGGGCAGTGACGACGCGAGCGGACCCCCGTACCACTGCTCGAGCATCCAGCGCGCGATCGAGGTCTCGCCCGGGAGGGCCACCCGGCCCAGCGCCCCGCGCAGCTCGGTCCGGTCGAACCAGCGCAGCTCGACGATCTCCTCGCCGTCGGGCACCGGTGCGACCGGCGCCCCGTCGACCACCCGCGCCCGGAAGGCCAGCATGAGGCTCGCCGGGAACGGCCAGGGCTGCGACCCCAGGTACTCGACCCGGTCGACCCGCAGGCCGGTCTCCTCGGCGATCTCCCGCACGACGGCCGCTTCGAGCGACTCCCCCGGTTCGACGAAGCCCGCGAGCACCGAGAAGCGGTCCTGTTCCCACATCGCGTTCGAGCCGAGCAGGACGCGATCGTCGTCGTCGGTCACGATGACGATCACCGCCGGGTCGGTGCGCGGGAATCGCATGCGGTCCTCGGCGAGGCAGCGACGCGCCCATCCCGCGGTCACGACCTCGGTCGCGCTGCCGCACGAGGCGCAGAAGGCGTGCGTGGCGTGCCAGTTGGCGAGGGCCACCGCCTGGATGGCGAGTCCGGCGTCGCGGTCGTCGAGGACCGTCGCCACCGAACGCAGGCCGCGCCAACGGTCGTCGTGCCCGAGCGTCGGCGCGTCGGCGTCGGCGAGCACCCACGCCTCGACGGGGCTGCCTGCGGGCAACGGCTCGCCCGCGGCATCCGTCGACGCGTCGAGCGTGCGGCCGAGGTACATGCGCACCTCGGGCCGGGGCAGGGCCGACGGATGCCGCAGCTCGAGCGCCTCGGGCGCGCCGGCGCCGACGAGGACGCGCCCGTCTCGGACCACGAGCACGCGCGCGTGCGGGTCGGCGTCGAAGGCGGCCTCGCGAGCCGGATCGGTGCGGCCGACGGCGTCGCGATCGAGGTGCTCGCGCGCCAATGGCGGTGCCTCGGCCGCGAGCGGCGCCCGGGTCGGATGCGGCGCGGCGTCGGGGTCGGACGCGGCCTGCTCGGGCGACGCGGGTACGGACACGGTCACCTCTCGCTTTCGTCCGGAGTCGTCGGGAAGGCGTGGCGGTCGCCGGGCGGGCGCGGACGCGTGCTTAGGCTGTGTGCCATGGCCAGACCCCCACTCACTCTAGCCGCGTTGGCCACGGCCGCGGTGGCGGGACTCGAGGTGCGGGCGGCCCGGACGCACACCTACGGGATGTCGGGCGCGTTCGATGCCGTCGAGCTCCACTCCACCGACGGCCGGAGGCTGTTGATCCGCGTCCCGCGCTCGCCCGCCGCCGAGAACGAGCAGTCCGCCGACCTCGTCGGGCTGCGCGCCCTGTCCACCGGCATCCGCTCGCGCCTGCCGTTCGCGGTGCCCGAGTTCGTCGGCCAGGCGCCGATCGGCCCCACTCGCGCGGTCGTCACCGAGTTCATCTCCGGCTCGGTGCGCTCGGCGGACGACCTCACGGCCACCCCGGCGCTCGCGGCCGAGGTCGGCCGGGCGATCTCCGCGATCCATGCGCTTCCCGCGGGCTTCATCGGCGAGGCGGGGCTTCCGCGGCGCTCGGCGGAGCAGGCCCGCGAGGCGGCCGTCGAGGTCATCGACCGCGCGGCGGACACCGGGCGACTCCCCGCGGCACTCGTGCGCCGCTGGGAGGAGGCCACCGACGACGACACGCTGTGGCGGTTCGCCCCCACCGTCGTCAACGGACAGCTCGGCGCCGACTCGTTCCTCGTCGAGGGCGACCGCGTGACGGGCGTGCTCGGCTGGGCCGGCCTCGCGCAGGACGACCCCGCACGCGACCTCCACTGGGTGCTCACCTCCACGGGCGCCGCGGCGGAGGAGACCCTGGCCGCGTACGTGACCGCTCGCGCCGGGCTCGCCGACGCCGAACTGGCACGGCGCGCGCTGCTCTACGGCGAGCTCGAACTCGCGCGCTGGCTGCTGCACGGCGTCGACACGCACGACGACGCCGTGATCGACGACGCCGTGGGACTGCTCGACGGCCTCGTCGCGCGCGTGCACGACCACTCGTCCGAGTCGCTCACGACCGACACCGGTCCGGTCCTCGCCGTCACCGACGTGGAGCGCCTGCTCGAGTCCACGCCGCGGGGCACCGCCGCCCGCGAGCCCGGGACGAGCATGCTCACCGACAGCTACGACGTCGAGGAGCTCCGTCGCCACCTCGACGGCGGCGAGGCGCCCGCCGCGGGACCCGGCGACACGCGCGCCGCCGAGCGCGCGCCGGCCATGGACGAGACCGCGCCGATCCCGCTCGACCTCAGCGACTGGGGCGATGCGACGCCGCGCCCGGCTCGGGCACCTCAGGCCTCGGCGACCACCGAGCGCACCTCGCCCGGCAGCGCGTCGAGCGTCGGTGCGGAGGACGGCGCGGCGGAGACCGCGCGCTCGGACACGGACGCCCACGCTCGCCGCAACGCCTCCTCGTCGTAGAGGCGTTCGGGTCGGAGCACCAGGTCGTCCTCCACGTAGTAGAAGACGGCGTCGATCTGCTCGACCGGCACGCCGGACCACCGCGAGTACGCGAGGCGGTAGAGCGCGAGCTGTGTCTGCCGCAGCTCGAGCTCGCGCTCGTCGCGCGGCGCCGCACCGGTCTTCCAGTCGACCACCTGGTAGCGGATGCCGCGCTCCGCCGCCTCCGTTCCCGGCGGCACCCCGTAGACGGCGTCGAGCTTGCACACGAACACGTGACCGTCGAGCGGGAGGTGCAGTTCGAGTTCGACCGCCTCCGGGCGTCGGTCGCCCCACTCGGAGGCCGCGAACGTCTCCCGGAGCGCCGCCAGTCGCGCCTCGGTCGGGTCGGCGACGACGTCGCCCTCGGTGTCGAGGTCGAGCTCGACGTCGAGCGTGTCCAGGTCGTCGCCGGCTCCGGACGACGCCCCCTCGCCGAGGGCGCGCTGCTCGACCCAGGAGTGGAAGAGCGTTCCGATGCGCGTGGCCCGGTAGGGGCGCTGCGGCATGGGGCGCGCGAGCTCCGCGGCGACGGCGCCGGGGTCGTCGACGTAGTCCTTGAATCGCGAGGCGGGCACGCGGACGGGGACCGCCCCGCCGCGCCGCGGATCGCTGCGCCGCCGGCGCTCCTCCAGCAGCATCCGGATCTCGTCGGCGAGCTGCGGCCCGATGCCGGTTCCCGACGGCAACGACGCGGCCTCACGGACGAGACCGGCGGCTCGCTCGACCGACGGGCGTCGCGGCCCGAGCGGATCGAGCGGCCACCGCACGCGCGACGACTCGGACGCGCGCGGGTTCTCGTCGTGCTCCGGCGCCGGCGGGAGCACGTCGGCCGCGACCGCGCCGACCTGGACGAGTTCGCGGAGGAACACGCTCGGCGAGCGCGGCGCTTTCTGCGTCGCCCACCACGACCCGGCCAGCAGGAGTTCGGCGCGCGCCCTCGTCACCCCGACGTAGGCCAGCCGGCGTTCCTCCTCGGCGTGCCGGTCGCGGTTCTCGGCGGAGTACGCGCGCACCGCCTCGTCGAACTCGGCCTGGCTCTGCACCCCACGCCACATGAGCTCGGGGATCTCGTCGCGATCGCCCCGGAACTCGTCGGGCAGCGCACCGAACGTGAGCCAGCCCTTGCCGCTCCGCGGCTTCGACGGCAGCTCGTCGTCGACCATGCGCGGGATCGCGACGAGGTCCCACTCGAGGCCCTTGGATCCGTGGATGGACAGCACCTGGACCGCACCGGGCTCGGGGTCGTCCTGTCGGGGGCTCAGCCGGTCGCGCTGCTCGGCCTCGGTCAGCCAGCCGAGGAAGGCGCCGAGCGTGGCGTGCTCGGCGGTGTCGACGAACCCCGACACGAGCTCGTCGAACGCCTCGAGGCTCGGGCCGCCGAGCGGTTGGGCGGGGTTGGCGGCGACCTCGACGTCGAGCAGGAGTTCCTGCTGCACGAGCGTGACGAAGTCGACGAGCCCGAGACCGGTGCGGCGTCGCAGCGCCTGCAGCTGCGTGCCCGCGCGCCGCATGCGGCCCAGCCCGTCGGGGGTGATCGCCGCGAGCGCGCGGTGGTCGTCGGGCGCGGTGAGGATGAAGTCGAGCGCATCGACGATGGAGGGTGATTCGTCCGGGGCGATCGAGCCGCGGATGCCCTGCCGCACCTCGTCGGCGAGACGACGGGTGGAGAGGTCGCGCTCGGCGAGCCACCGGGCCAGGGCGCCGAGGGCGGCGAGGTCGGCGGTGCCGATCCGCCACCGGGCGCCCCCGAGGAGGCGCAGCAGCTCGGACCCGGCCGTCGGGTCGTGCAGCACCCGCAGCGCGCACACGAGGTCGGCGATCACCGGCTGGTCGAGGAGGCCGGCCACGCCGAGCACGTGGACGGGCACCCCCCGCGCGCGCAGCGCGTTCGCGAACAGGTCGACGTGGGCGAAGGTGCGGCAGAGGAGCGCCGCCGTCCGGCCGCCGGGGCGGAGGCGGTCGGCGAGCCACTCGGCGACCTGCTCGGCCTCGTCGTCGATCGTCTCCGACCACGACACGTCGAGGCGGCCGGGTCCGGCGAAGGGCGACGGGCGCAGCGGCGCCTTGGGGATGCCGCCGTCGAGCGGCGCGATGAGGGCATTGGCCGCGTCGAGGACGACGACCGGGTTGCGCCAGCTCGTCGAGAGGTCGTACGCCGACGCCGTGCCGTCCGCGCCGAAGTCGCGGCCGAACCGCGCGAGGTTGGCGGCGCTCGCGCCGCGCCATCCGTAGATCGACTGGTCGGGGTCGCCGACGGCCATCACGGGGTGGTCGCGGAACAGCGTCGCCAGCAGTCGGGTCTGGACCACGCTCGTGTCCTGGTACTCGTCGAGGAGCACCGTCGCGTAGCGGTCCCGGTGCTCGGCGACCACATCCGGATGCGACGTGCAGATCTCGAGCGCCAGCGCGACCTGGTCGGAGAACTCGATGTACCCGCGCGACCGCTTGGCGGCGGCGTACGCGTCGGCGAGGTCGAGGAGCGGCGGCAGGGCGTCGACCACGCCGAGCGCCGAGATGAAGCTCTCGAACGGCGTCCGCTTGCGCGGTGCCTCGATCGGCAGGTCGGCCATGGCGAGGAAGTCGCGTGCGAACGCCCGCACGTCGCGGCTGTCGGTCACGTTCTCGGCGAGCGCGCGGCTGAGCGAGAGCACCGCCCCGGTGACGCGATCGAGGGAGGCGTCGATCTCGACGAGCCTCGGATCGGCGGAGTCCGCCACGATGCTCCGTGCCAGCTGCCAGGCCGCCGCCTCGCCGAGCACCACCGCGTCGGGCTCGCGGCCGATGCGCAGTGCGTGCTCGCGGTAGATGGCGCCCGCGAAGGCGTTGTACGTGCCGACGGCGGCGGACTCGAGCGGATCGATGCGGACCTCGGCGAGCCCCTCGTCGACGAGCTGGCCGATCCGCTCGCGGATCCGGTCGGCGAGTTCGCCCGCGGCCTTGCGGGTGAACGTCAACCCGAGCACCTCGGGCACGTCGGCGTGGCCGTTGGCGAGCAACCAGACCACGCGATTGGCCATCGTCTCGGTCTTGCCGCTGCCCGCGCCGGCGACCACGATGCTCTGGCCGTGCGGGGCGGCCTCGATGACGGCGCGCTGCTCGGGCGTGGGCTGGTGGAGGCCGAGTCGCAGGGCGATCTCGTCGGCCGCGAGCCGGACTGCGGTCATGCGCACACCGCCGGAACGAGGTGGACGCGGTACTGCCAGTCGCCGAACCGGGAACCGTGGGCGAACTCGATCGGCGATTCGAACGTCGCTCCGGCCATGACCCGGGCGACCTCGTCGAGGCGACTCCGGAAGGCCGCCTCGGCCTCGTCGTCGAAGGGCTGCTGGGCGCGCTCGGTGTAGAGGCGGCCACCGATCGGCCGGGCCACGTAGACGAGCTTCGCGCCGCCGAGACGCCCGGCGTTCGGGAGGGCGCCCGCACGGGCGGCGAGCTGGTAGGCGGCGAGCTGCGGGTGCTCGGCGGTCTTCGCGGCGCTCGGGGGCGTGCGACCGGTCTTGAGGTCGACGATCACGGTGGTGCCGTCCGGCGACGCCTCGACGCGGTCGATCGTGCCCGTGATGCGCACCCGGCCGCTGACGAGCGTGAAGCGCCCCTCGGCCCCGAGGACGACGACCCCATCATCGGCGGCACTGCGGAGGTAGTCGGCCGCTCCCTCGGTCATGCGCCGTGCGCCGCGACGCTCGCGTTCGGCGACCCAGCCCGCATCGAATCGGAGGTCGCGCCAGCGGCGCTCGACGGAGGCCCAGAGCGTCTCGACGTCGAGGTCGCCCTCCGTGGTCGAGGCCTCCTCGACCACGGCGTGCACGATGGTGCCGATGGACGCGGCGAGTCCGGACGGCGGGGACGCCACGCGGTCGACGAACCAGCCCAGCGGCGATTCCTCGACCCGGTCGATCTGGGACGGCGACACGGCGACGAGCGCCTCGGGATCGCCCTCGAGGTCGACCAGCGGGGCGACGGTCGACGGGGCCAGCAGGCCGTACCAGTCATCCGGGTGGGCGCCGGGGACGCCCTGCTCGGCGAGGAGCGCGATCGCCGCGGCGGCCTCCCGATCGCCTCCGGCCGCGTCGCGCCGCAGGGCGCCGACGAGCCCGCGCAGGTGCAGCGGCCGCCGCCGCCGCGCCACGCGATGCTCGGCGGCGAAGGCCATCAGCACGGACGGCTGCTCGTCGTCGTTCGCGGTGCACGCGAGGACCACCTGCCGGCGCGCGCGGGAGATCGCGAGCGCGAACAACCGCAGCTCGTCGGCTCGCACGGCGGCGCGCACGGCGGCCGCGGAGTCGGGTTCGGGCGGCTGCTGCCCGGCGCGTGCCGCGGCCACGGCGGGACCGAGCGATCCCGCGTGCAGCAGCGTGCCGCGCGGACGCAGGTTCGGCCAGACGCCGTCCTGCAGGCCCGCCACGACGACCACGTCGAACTCGCGTCCGATGAGCGCCGGCGGCGTCGCGAGCACGACGGCGTCGTCGCCGCGCTCGGGAGCGAGCGAATCCTCGGGGAGGGCGTTCTGGAGGAGCTCGTCGACGAAGCGACGCGCCGGGGCTCCCGGCTCGCGCTCGACGAAGCGACGCGCGGACGCGAACAGGGCCACGACACCGTCGATGGATCGGTCGGCCTCGTCGGCGAGCACCCCCGAGCCGGCCGCCTGGCCCGCCCATTCCGCCTCGAGGCCGCTGTCGTGCCACAGCAGCCAGAGCAGCTCCTCGACCGTGGCGCCCCGCTCCGCGGACCGACGGGCGGCGTCGAGCAGTCGCGCGAGGCGCGCCGCGCGGCGACCGGCCGGTGCGTCGATCGTGGCGAATCCGCCCGCGACGCCGAGCGCCTCGACGAGCAGCTCGTCGGCGCTGCGGACGCCGCCGCCGGAGAGTTCCTCGTGCCGGAGGGCGAGCCGCAGCCGACGGAGTCCGACGCGGTCGAGCCGACCGAGCGGGCCCGTGAGCAGCGCCGTGGCCGATTCGGGCGTGATCGGCTCGATGCCGAGCACGCAGGCCACCGCGGCGATGAGCGGTGCCGCACCGGGGGCATCGCGCAGGGCGACTCGTGCGTGGCGGCCGGACACCGGCACGTCGGAGGCGGCGAGCGCGCGGGCGAAGGCCGGCAGCTCGGCGCCCGAGCGGAGCACCACCGCCATCGACGACCACGGCACGCCGTCGAGGAGGTGGCGCTCGCGCAGCAGCGCTGCGACCTGCGCCCCCTCTGCGGCGGCGGAGGCGGCTTCGATGCCCACGATCGGCGCGAGCGGATCATGTGCGGGCTCGGTGCCCGCGGCCGCCCCGGCGAGCTCGGCCCCGCGGTGGCTGCCGCCGAGCGCCGCGCCGACGTGGGCGGTCACGGAGGCGAGCAGGTCGCGATGCTCGGCGCGACCGCGGTGCACGCGAGGCAGCACCACGCGGCGCACCTCGCGTGATCCGAGCACCGATCCGAGCGAGCCCAGCAGGTCGGCGCGGCCGCCGCGGAAGCCGTTGCTGGCCACGTCGGGATCGCCGAGCGCGACCACCCGGACGCCGCGGGCCGCGAAGGCCCCGAGCAGCGCCGCGGTGGCCTCGGTGGCCTCCTGGGCGTCGTCGACCACGATGAGCCGGAGCGCCGCCAGGTCGCCGAGTGCGGCGGCGTCGGCGGGGTCGACGAGGCTCCGACGGACGATCGCGGCGGCGTACGCGCCGAGCTCGGCCGAATCGAACTGGGTGGGCCGGAGCTGCTCCTTGACCTCGGCGTACTCCGCCATGAATCCCGCGGCGGCACACCATTCGGGGCGCCCGGCGAGCCGGCCGAGGCGGTCGAGCTCTGCGGCGTCGACGCCCTGCTCGACGGCGCGCATGAGCAGGTCGCGCAGCTCGGACCGGAACCCGCGGAGCGCCCGGACCTCCTCGGAGAGGACCTCGGGCCATGCCGGCCCGCCGCCGTCGACGGCCTGCGCCTCGAGCAGCTCGCCGATGACCTGGTCGTGCTCGGCGCCGGTGAGCAGCGTCACCGAGCGGCCGCTGCGGGCGCGCACGAGGTCGTACGCGACCGCGCTCGCGGTGCGGGCGAGGGCGCCGCGCGTCGGCACGCCGAGGCGGACCGCGAGCGTGTCGCGCAGGCTCGATGCGGTGCGTCGGGTCGCGGCGAGCGCGAGGACCTCGCCCGGGTCGCCGCCCGCGGCCACGTACTCGGCGACGAGGTCGACGGCGAGCGTGGTCTTGCCGCTGCCCGGCGCCCCGAACACCGCCGCGTGCCCCGGTCCGACCAGGTCGACGAGCGAGGGGGCGGGCTGGACGAGCGGCTGCATGCGGCCAACGGTATCCGTGTCCGCCGACAGTGAACTCGTCGGGCCGGGTGCCGCGCGTGTCGTAGTGTGCTGTCAACGACAGAAAGGCGCACCGTGGACCTTCGCATCGGCATCCAGAACTCCCCCCGCGAGCTCGGCTTCGAGACCTCGCAGACGGCGGAGGAGGTCGAGCAGGCCGTCGCTGCCGCACTGACCGGACAGTCGCCGGTCCTGCGCCTCACCGACTCCAAGGGCGCCGTCTTCGTGGTGCCCGCCGCCGCACTCGCCTACGTGGAGATCGGCACCGAGTCCGCTCGCCGCATCGGCTTCGTCGGCTGATGGAGCTGCTGTTCATCACGCTCGGCGGCGCCCTGCTCGGCATCGCCGCGCGGTACGCGATCCCGCGCCGGAGCATGCACGGCGTGCTCGTCGTGCCGGCCGTCGGCGCGGCGGTCGCGGCGGTGGTGTGGGTCGCGCTCACGTGGCTCGGCCTCGCGTGGGACGGCGGCTGGATCTGGGTGATCTCGCTCGTCGCCTCGGGGCTGGCGGCCGCGGCCGTCGCGCTGTTCCTCGGTCCGCGCCGTGAGCGCGACGACGCCGAGACGTTCACGCGCCTGGCGAAGGCGGGCGTCGCCCGCTCCTGAGCCGGGCAACGCACGAACCGGACTCGGCAGCCGCCCGGCGGGCGGCGACGATCGTCAGGCCGTGAGGCCGAGCGCGTCCATCCGCCGGGTGTGCGCGGCGATGAGCTCGGTGAAGACCGGCTCCACGTCGGTGCCGAGCGCGCCGTTCGCCTCCGCGGCCCGGAGGGCCGACCGCGCGATCAGCAGCGTGTCGCCGACGAGGCTGCGGCCCCACAGGGCGAGCCGGTCGTCGAGCCCGGGCTGCGTGGCGATGGCCTCGGACAGTTCGCGTTCGATCACCTCCGACGCGCCGCGTTCCTGCAGGATGCCGCGCACGCGCGCGCCCAGTTCGGCCGGGAGCCCCTCGGAGAGCTGCCCGAAGTAGTCGTCGAGCATGCCCGAGGTGATGTGGATGCCGAGCAGGAGCTCGTACCAGTCGGCGCCCGAGGTCGCCTGGCGGAACCGGTCGGTCGCGGGTGCGAACGGCGCCATGACCTCCGCCGGCTCGGCGCCCAGGCGCCGGAGTTCCGCGATGAGGTCGTGGTGCTTGCGCAGCGCGACCCCGGCGGCGGCGCTGAGCCCCTCCTTCGCGGCGAGGTCGGGCGCGGTCGCGACGGCCTTCGCGAGGCTCTCGAAGAACTCGAGCTGGATGTAGGCGGCCTGGCCGAGGAACGCGACCGGTTCGGGCACGATCTCGGTGAAGTCGATGCGCGTGAGCTCAGTCGGCACGACGCGGGGCCGCATGCGCGGCGCCTCGGGGCGCGGGAGGCGCGCGCGGGACCAGTTCGCCATGTCGGACAGCATATCCGGGCGCTCCCAGCCGCCTCGGATAGGCTGTGCGTGCACGCGGGCGATGGAACCGCGGCCGTGCGCCTGGGATCGGAACAGGGCGCACCTCTTCATTCCGCATCACCGACAGGCAGACACTTGACCACGTTCACCGAACTCGGCATCGCGCCCGACATCGTCGAGGCCCTCGCCGGGAAGGGCATCGTCGATGCCTTCCCCATCCAGGAGCAGACGATCCCGCTGGCCCTCTCCGGCCAGGACATCATCGGCCAGGCGAAGACCGGCACCGGCAAGACCTTCGGCTTCGGCCTCCCCCTCATCCAGCGCCTCGGCGACGACCCCGAGCCCGGCGTCAAGGCGCTCATCGTGGTGCCCACGCGCGAGCTGTGCGTGCAGGTCACCGAAGACCTCGAGCTCGCGGCATCCAACCGCCCCACCAAGATCGTGTCGATCTACGGCGGCAAGGCGTACGAGGGCCAGATCGAGCAGCTGAAGGCCGGCGCCCAGATCGTCGTCGGCACGCCCGGCCGCCTCCTCGACCTGGCCAGCCAGCGGCTGCTGTCGCTGAAGAACGTCAGCGAGATGGTGCTCGACGAGGCCGACAAGATGCTCGACCTCGGCTTCCTCGCCGACATCGAGAAGCTGTTCTCGCAGACCCCCGCCACGCGCCACACCATGCTGTTCTCGGCGACCATGCCGGGCCCGATCGTCGCGCTCGCGCGCCGCTTCATGCTGCGCCCGATCCACATCCGGGCGACCGATCCCGACGAGGGCCTCACGCAGGCGAACATCAAGCACCTCGTCTACCGCGCCCACTCGCTCGACAAGGACGAGGTGATCGCCCGCATCCTGCAGGCCGAGGGCCGCGGCAAGACCGTCATCTTCACGCGCACGAAGCGCGCGGCGGCGAAGCTCGTCGAGGAGCTCAACGACCGGGGCTTCAACGCCGCGGCCGTGCACGGCGACCTCAACCAGGACCAGCGCGAGCGCGCGATGGCCGCGTTCAAGGCGGGCAAGAAGGACGTCCTGATCGCGACGGATGTCGCCGCCCGCGGCATCGACGTCGACGACGTGACGCACGTGATCAACCACACGATCCCCGACGACGAGAAGGCCTACCTGCACCGGGTCGGCCGCACGGGCCGCGCGGGCAAGACCGGCATCGCCGTCACGTTCGTCGACTGGGACGACCTGCACAAGTGGGCGCTGATCAACCGTGCTCTCGAGTTCGGCCAGCCCGAGCCGACCGAGACCTACTCGTCGAGCCCCCACCTCTACACCGACCTCGACATCCCCGAGGGCACCAAGGGCCGCCTCAAGCCCGCGCCCACCGCCCCGCCGACCCGGTCGAGCACCGCCGGTCGTCGCGAGGGCGAGGCGGCGACGGATGACGCGTCCCGCCCGGCGCGGTCGCGATCGCGTCGTCGCACCCGCGGCGGCCGTCCCGACGGCGAGCGTCCGGCGGCGACCGCTGCCGACGAGGGCGCCGCCGCCGAGGTCAGGGAACCGGGCGCCGGCACCCACGACGGCAAGGGACACGAGCACCACGACGGCAAGGCCGCTCCGCGCCGCCGCCGTCGTCGCGGCGGTCGCTCGGGCGGCGGCACGGCGGCGCCCGCAGCGCAGGCCTGACGCGTCCGGTCAGCGTGCCGCGCGTTCCCCGGCGCGCGGCACGACCGGCGACGACCCGGTTCCCTCCGCGACGATCCGCGCGACGACCTCGGGGTCGGTCGTGCACTCCCCCAGCCGGTTGGGCTTGCCGAGTCCGTGGTAGTCGCTCGACCCCGTGACGGCGAGCCCGTACCGGTCGGCGAGTCGGCGCAGGCGCGGCTTCGCGGCATCGGTGTTCTCGGGGTGGTCGATCTCGAGGCCGAAGAGTCCCGCGTCCACGAGCTGGCGGATGCGCGACTCCGGCAGCACCTCCTCGGCGCCGCGCGTGCCCGGATGCGCGAGCACGGGCACGCCGCCCGCGGCGCGGATGAGGCGGATGCCGGTAAGCGGGTCGGGCGCGTAGTGCGGCTGGGCGTACCCCGATCGCCAGTGCAGGATGCCGGCGAAGGCATCCGACCTCGTCGCGGCGTGGCCGCGGGCCACGAGCGCGTCGGCGATGTGGGGCCGGCCGATCGTGGCGCCCGAGCTCGTCTGCGCGAGCACGTCGTCCCAGGTCAGGTCGTAGTCCATCGCGATGCGCTCCACGATGCGCTCCGCGCGCGTCAGGCGCGACTCGCGGATTCGGGCGGTCTCGGCGAGGAGGCCCTCGTGCGCGGGATCGACGAGGTAGCCGAGCACGTGGACGCTCGCGAACTGCACGCGGGTCGACAGCTCGATGCCCGGGATCATCATGACGCCGTGCTCCTCGGCAGCGATGCGCGCCGCAGCCCAGCCCGCCGTCGAGTCGTGGTCGGTGATCGCGAACGCCTCGAGCCCCGACCGCGCGACGGCCGCCACCAGCTCCGCCGGTGAGTCGGTGCCGTCCGAGACCGTGGAGTGCGTGTGCAGGTCCGCCCGGACGGCGACGGGGATGTCGGCCATCCCCCCATCGTACGGGCGCGTTCACCGCGGACTCCCAGCGGACATGCGGTCGGCTCGTGCCCCGCGGACGGGGGCGCTGGCCTACGCTGGAACGCGATGCTCCCCCGCACCCTCGGCTGGGCGTTCCTGCTCGGCACCGCCGCCGTCGCCGTCGTGCTGCTGTGGCCGCAGGCGTTCGGACTCCAGAACCAGTGGATCGCGGCGCACGTCGTCGCCCTGCGCGGCGCCGCCGCGGTGTGCGCGGCCGTCGCCTCGGCGTTGTTCGTGGCGCTCGCGCTCGGCCGTTCGGCACGGTGGTTCGGGGCGGCGATGGCCGCGATCCTGATGCTGTTCGCCATCGGCAACGTCGGCGTGCTCGCCGTTCGCGGCCTGGGGCTCGGCGGGACGCCCGCGGCCGCGGCATCCGGTTCGGTCACCGTGCTGTCGTGGAACACCCTCGGCGAGGTGCCGGACGCGGCGACCATCGCCGATCTCGCCCTCGCGGAGGGCGCCGACGTGGTGGTGCTCCCCGAGACGACCGCGCAGCTGGGCGAGGACGTCGCGGTCGCCATGCGCGAGGGCGGCAGTCCGATGTGGGTGCACACGCAGGCGTTCGACGAGATCGCGAAGGCGCGCTCCACGACCATCCTCATCACGCCCGACCTCGGCGACTACGAGGTCGTCAACGCGGAGTTCCCGGGCCCCCCGGGGAACACGAACACGCTGCCGAGCGTCGTGGCCGACCCGGTCTCGGGCAGCGGGCCGCGCATCGTCGCGGTGCACGCCGTCGCCCCCATCCGCTGGGAACTGCGCAACTGGCGCAGCGACCTCGACTGGCTGGCCGAGCAGTGCGCGGGCGACGACGTGATCATGGCCGGCGACTTCAATGCGACGCTCGACCACTTCGCCGGGCGCGGGGTCGACGGCGGCGACCTCGGGCGGTGCGCGGATGCCGCGGCCGCGGGCGGCTCCGGCGGCGTCGGCACGTGGCCGACGGGGCTCCCGGCCCTGCTCGGCAGCCCGATCGACCACGTGATGGCGACGCCGTCGTGGTCGGTCGAGTCGTTCCGCGTGATCGAGGGACTCGACGACGCGGGAAGCGACCACCGCCCGGTCGTGGCCACCCTGGTCCGCAGCTGAGCGTCGTCGCCCGGTGCGAGAATGGACCGCATGACGAACACCGGCGACGCCACCGCGACGGCCCACGAGGCCCGTTCCCTCGACGAGACCACGGCCGAGGAGTCCGGCCGCAACGCCAATCGGTCCACGACGCCGGAATCCGAGGGCTTCAAGTCCTTCATCCGCGGCGGCTGGGCCGATCGCGACGAGACGCTGCCGGCGCCGCGCGAGCAGGCGGCGTTCGCCGCATCGCGTCGCGAGCGGGTGTCGGCGGCGTTCCCCGGCCAGCGGCTGATCATCCCCGCCGGCGACATGAAGCAGCGGGCGAACGACACCGACTACCCGTTCCGTGCGCACTCGGCGTTCGCCCACCTCACCGGCTGGGGCTCGGACTCCGAGCCCGGCGCGGTGCTCGTGATGGAGCCCGCGGGCGACGCCGGCCACGCGGCGACCGTCTACTTCCGCGAGCGGGCGGGCCGCGACTCCGAGGAGTTCTACGCGAATCCGGCGATCGGCGAGTTCTGGATCGGAGCGCGCCCGTCGCTCGCCCACGTGGCCGCCGACCTGCAGCTCGAGGCGCGCGGCATCGCCGACCTCGACCAGGTGGTCGACGCCGTCGACACGGCCACCCTCGTGCTGCGCGAGGCCGACCCGGCCGTCACGGAGCGGGTCGACCACGCCCGCCTGCGCTACGCCGCCGAGGTCGCCCTCTCGACGAACGCGGCCGACACCCCGTTCAGCCTCGAGGTGAACGCCGAGCACGAGCCCGACGCCGAGCTCGCCCGCGTCCTGTCCGAGCTGCGGCTCGTGAAGGACGACTACGAGGTCGCCGAGCTGCGCGCCGCCGTCGACGCGACCGAGCGGGGCTTCGCCGAGGTGCTCGCCGAGCTGCCCCGCATCACGAGCGAGGTCCGCGGCGAGCGCGTGATCGAGGGGGTCTTCGCGACGCGCGCTCGCCTCGACGGCAACGACGTCGGCTACGCCTCGATCGCCGCGGCCGGCCCGCACGCCACCATCCTGCACTGGACCCGCAACGACGGACCGGTCGTCCCCGGCGACCTCGTCCTGCTCGACGCGGGCGTCGAGCGCGACAGCTACTACACCGCCGACATCACGCGCACGTTCCCGGTCAACGGGACCTTCTCGCCCGTGCAGCGGCAGGTGTACGAGGCCGTGCTCGAGGCGGCGGATGCCGCGTTCCGCATCGTGCGCCCCGGTGCGATCTTCCGTGAGATCCACGCCGCGGCGATGGAGGTCATCGCGAAGCGCACCGCGGAGTGGGGCTTCCTGCCCGTCTCGGCCGAGGAGTCGCTGCGGCCGGAGAACCAGTTCCACCGGCGCTACATGGTGCACGGCACCAGCCACCACCTCGGCCTGGACGTGCACGACTGCGCCCAGGCGCGGCGCTCGATGTACCTGGACGGAGTGCTCGAGGCGGGGATGGTGTTCACCATCGAGCCGGGCCTCTACTTCCAGCCCGACGACCTCACCGTTCCGGAGGAGTTCCGCGGCATCGGCGTCCGCATCGAGGATGACATCCTCGTCACCGCCGACGGCGCCGAGAACCTCTCGGCCGGCATTCCGCGCACGGCCGACGAGGTCGAGGCCTGGGTGCGGGGCGCGCGCGGCTGAGGCCGACGGCCGGCGCTGCGACGGCCGGCGCTGCGACGGAGGTCGCCGCGCCGGCGTCAGGCGCCGCCGGTGTCGCGCTCCTCGCGCGCCGCGCGTCGGCGCGCATCCTGCGCCTCGCCGTAGGTGAGCGGTCGCGCCTCGTCGACCGGGGCTGCGGGCTCGCCGCCCGTCGGCGGACCGGCCGGGGCCGTCGGGTCGGCGGCCGGAGCGGGCGGCTGCGCGGCGGGCGGCTGCGCGGGCGGCACGGGCGCGGCGGGCGGCGCCGGCGCCGCGGCATCCGTCACCCCCAGCACGGTGCGGGCCCGGGCCACGTGACCGGGGTCGCCGATGATGGCGTAGCGCGTCGCGAGCACCTGCATGACCGAGGTGAAGTCGCGGCGGCGGCGGTTCAGGGAGTACGACACGACGCTGAAGATCATGCCGAAGCCCGCGCCGATGAGGATGGCGGCGCCGAGCACGCCGAGCGACGTGCCGGTCGGCGAGAAGATGAACAGCAGGAGCCCGAGGAAGGTGCCGAACCAGGCTCCGGAGAGGGCGCCGGCGCCGGCCGCGCGGCCCCACGTGAGCTTGCCCGTGATGCGCTCGACCGTGGTGAGGTCGTGGCCGACGATCGAGAGTTCCTTCACCGGGAACTCGGCCTTGGCGAGCTTGTCGACCGCGGCCTGCGCCTCCTGGTAGGTCTCGTAGCTCGCGATCGTCTCGCCCTTGGGCAGCGTCGGGTAGGCGCGGCCGAGTCGGCCGCCGAACGGGCTCTGCGTGCTCACCCGGCCATTCTCCCATGCGGCCGCCTCGGCGGGCCGGAAGGGAGGCCCCCGGGGTAAGTTGGGGGTGTGAGCGCCACGAGAGTCTTCGTCGCCCGACTCGCCGGGTGCCCCGTCTTCGACCCCGCGGGCGACCGGGTGGGCAAGGTGCGCGACGTCCTCGTCGTGTACCGCAAGTCCGACCCGCCGCGCGTCGTCGGCCTGATCGTCGAGATCCCCGGCAAGCGCCGCGTCTTCGTCTCGATCGGGCGCGTCACCTCGATCGGCGGCGGGCAGATCATCACCACCGGGCTCATCAACCTGCGCCGCTTCGAGCAGCGCGGCGGCGAGGTTCGCGTGATCGCCGAGATGCTCGGCCGCAAGGTGGCGTTCAACGACGGCTCCGGCACGGCCACCATCGAGGATGTCGCGATCGAGGAGCGAGACCAGGGCGAGTGGGAGGTCGACCAGCTGTTCGTCCGCCGCCCGAAGACGAGCGCGTCACCGTTCGCCAAGGGGCCGTCGGCCTACGTGACGTGGCGCGAGGTCCGCGAGCTGACCGCCGCGGGCGAGGCGCAGTCGGCCGAGCAGCTCATCGCGACGTACTCCGAGCTGAAGCCCGCCGACCTCGCGAGCACGCTGCTCGACCTGCCGCCTCGCCGCCGGCAGGAGGTCGCGGCCGAACTGCCCGACGACCGGCTCGCCGACGTGCTCGAGGAGATGCCGGAGGCCGACCAGGTCGACATCCTCGCCAAGCTCGGCGACGACCGTGCCGCCGACGTGCTCGACCACATGTCGCCCGACGACGCCGCCGACCTCATCGCGCAGCTCCCCGAGGAGCGCGGAGAGCACCTCCTCGAGCTCATGGAGCCCGAGGAGGCCGAGGACGTCCGGTTCCTCCTGTCGTACGGGCCCGACACCGCGGGCGGGCTCATGACCACCGAGCCGATCATCGTGTCGGCGGATGCCACGGTCGCCGAGGGCCTCGCGCTGATCCGCCGGCACGACCTGCCGCCGGCCCTCGGCGCGGCGGTCTGCGTGACGCTCCCGCCCTACGAGCCGCCGACCGGCCGGTTCCTCGGCATCGTGCACTTCCAGCGGATGCTGCGCTACCCGCCGCACGAGCGGCTGGGCTCGCTCATCGACCAGGGCCTCGAGCCCGTGACCGCCGACACGTCGGCGGCCGAGGTCAGTCGCATCCTCGCCAGCTACGACCTCGTGTCGGTGCCCGTCGTCGACGAGAAGCACCGCCTCGTGGGCGTCGTCACCATCGACGACGTGCTCGACTACCTGCTGCCCGATGACTGGCGAAGTCATCCCGACTCCGAGTCGGAGGTGACCAGACGCGCGACCGCCCGCGCCCAGCTCGCCACCGGCAGTATCCCGATCGCACCCGGAAGGAGGGCAGGAGATGGCACGCGCTGACGGCGACGACCGACGGTTCGACACCCCGAAGGGCCTCGGCCGCTCGGGCTCTCCCCTGCGACTGTCCGGTGACCGCGACCGGTTCGGCCGGTTCACCGAGGTCGTCGCGCGGGGCATGGGCACGCCGTGGTTCCTGCTGGGCCTCACGGTGTTCGTCGCCGCCTGGATGCTCTGGAACACCCTCGCCCCAGCGAACCTCCAGTTCGACCGGGCCGACTACGGCTTCATCGCGCTGACCCTGATGCTCTCGCTGCAGGCGTCGTACGCGGCGCCGCTCATCCTGCTCGCGCAGAACCGCCAGGACGACCGCGACCGCGTGCAGATCGAGCAGGACCGCCAGCGCGCGGAACGCAACCTGGCCGACACCGAGTACCTCGCGCGCGAGGTGGTCGCGCTCCGCATCGCCGTGCGCGACCTCGCGTCGAAGGACTTCATCCGGCAGGAGCTGCGGCAGGTGCTCGACGAGCTGGACCGTCGCGACGACGAGGACGCCGCGAATGGGTCCTGACCGGTCGGGGGCGACGGACTCGGACGCCTCGCGGTCGCCTGCGGAGGTCGAAGCCGCCGTGCACGCCGCGCTCGCGGGGGTCATCGATCCCGAGATCCGGAAGCCCATCACCGAGCTCGACATGGTCGAGGCGGTGGCCGCGACCGCGAACGGGGTCGACGTCGACATCCGCCTGACCATCGTGGGCTGCCCCGCGTCGGACCGCATCGAGCGCGACGTGCGCCTCGCGGCCGAGCAGGTCGTGGGGCCGGGCAACGCGGTGGTGCGCCTCGGCGTCATGACGCCGGAGCAGCGGCAGGCCCTGACCGAGCGGCTCCGCGGCGGGCGGGGGGCCCGCGGCAACCCGTTCGGGCCGGGCACGCTCACGCGCGTGATCGCGGTGACGAGCGGCAAGGGCGGGGTCGGCAAGTCCACCCTGACCGCGAACCTCGCCGTCGCCCTCGCCGCGCGCGGCCTCTCGGTGGGGCTCGTCGACGCCGACGTGCACGGCTTCTCGATCCCCGGTCTCCTCGGGCTCGTCGACGAGCACGGCAACGCGCCCCGGCCGACGCGGGTCGACGACATGATCCTCCCGCCGGTGGCGCACGGGGTGAAGGTGATCTCGATCGGCATGTTCGTCGAGCCCACCAGCCCGGGCGGGCGCGGTTCGTCGGTCGCCGTCGCGTGGCGCGGGCCGATGCTGCACCGCACGCTGCAGCAGTTCCTCACCGACGTGTACTTCGGCGACCTCGACGTGCTCCTGCTCGACCTGCCCCCGGGCACCGGCGACGTCGCGATCTCGCTCGGCCAGCTCCTGCCGAACGCCGAGGTCGTCGTGGTGACGACGCCCCAGCCCGCGGCGGCGGATGTCGCCGAGCGCTCGGGCCTCGTGGCCCGACAGACCGGCCAGCGCGTGGTCGGCGTGGTCGAGAATATGGCCGGCTTCGCCCAGCCCGACGGCTCCGTGCTCGACCTCTTCGGCGAGGGCGGCGGGGCCGAGGTGGCGCGCCGCCTCTCGGAGGGCGTCGACGAGGCGGTGCCGCTCCTGGCCTCGGTACCGCTCAGCGTGGGGCTCCGTCGCGGCGGCGACGACGGGGTGCCCGTGGTCCTCGCGGAGCCCGACGACCCGGCCGCGCGCGCGATCGAACAGGTCGCCGAGACGCTCGCCCGGCGTCCGCGCTCGCTGGCCGGTCGGCCGCTCGACATCCGGGTGCGGTGAGGCGGATGCCGCGGGCACGACGGGCCGGCGCGAATGCGCTCGCGGTCGTCGTGGCGGCGTTGGTGCTCACCGGATGCGCCACCGGGGCGAGCGCGCCGAGCGACGCCGGTCCCGAGGCGGTCGACGGGACGTTCCGTGGCCTGTCGGTGGAGGTCCGCCAGGGCCGGTTCGACGTGCCCGACCGCGTGCTCGTGGTGTCGTTCGCGAACGACGGCGAGGAGCGGCTCGTGATCGACCGGGCGGAGGTGGTCTCCCCCGCGCTCGAGCCGGGGATGACGCGCTCGCGACCGATCGAGCTCGATCCGGGCGACCGGCTCGACGCCCGGTTCCCGCTCACCGCGAGCGTGTGCGACGCCGCCCCCGACACGACGGTCGACGTGCTCGTCCGACGCGGACCGGACGTCGACGCCGACGACGGAGTGCGCGCCGCGCTGGTGCCGAGCGACCCCTACGACACCATGGCCCGCATCAACGACCGCGACTGCCTCGCCGACTCGGTGGCGGCCGCGGCCTCGATCGTGCTGCCGGACCGCCTGCGCACGACCGGCGAAGGCACGGACGCCCGAGCGGTCATCGACGTCGGGGTCGAGCCCGCGGCATCCGGCGACCTCGCGCTCGAGATCACGCAGGTGCTCGGTACGACGCTCATCGGCTCGGAGGCGGGCGGGGCGTGGCCGGTCGGCCTCGACGTCGCGGCCGGCGACCCGGCGACCACCGTCGAGCTCCCCGTGCGACCCGCCCGTTGCGACGCGCACGCCATCGCGGACGACAAGCGCGGCACCATCCTGCCCTTCGAGGTGCGCACGTCCGACGGCCGGTCGGGCGTGCTCGAGCTGCCCTCCGGCGACGCGCTGAAGGCCGACCTGTACGCCTACTACGCCGAGCGCTGCGGCCTAGACTGACCGCGTGTCCATCGCCCCTGCCCGTACACCCGTCCGCTCCTCGGTCGATGCCCTGACCGCCGACCTCGTCGCCTCCACCGGACGGACCGTCCCCATCCCGTCCCCGGCGACGGGCGAGCCCATCTCGGACCTCCCGCGGTCGAGCGCGGACGACGTGCGCGGCGCCGTCTCGCGGGCCAGGCTCGCGCAGCTGGCGTGGGCGCGACTCGGCTTCGCCGAGCGGCGGCGGGTCCTCCTCCGGGCGCACGACCTCCTCCTCGACCGCCGCGAGGAGCTGCTCGACCTCACCCAGCTCGAGAGCGGCAAGACCCGAGGGCAGGCCTTCGAGGAGGTCTTCCAGGCGGCATCCGTCACGCGCTGGAACGCCCTGATGGCGCGCCGGGTGCTCGGCGGGGGCCGGCGTCGGTCGGGCATCCCGCTCGTGCTCTCGACGCGGGTGCGCCACCGCCCCAAGGGCGTGGTCGGCGTGATCACCCCGTGGAACTACGCCGTGAGCCTCGCCGCGATGGACGTCGTGCCCGCCCTCGCCGCAGGCTGCGCCGTCGTGCAGAAGGCCGACGACCAGGGCGCGCTGTCAGTGCTCGCCCTGCGTCGCGCCTTCATCGACGCGGGCCTGCCCGAGGCGGTCTGGGCGGTCGTCGCGGGAGATCCCGGCGAGGCCGGCGAGGCGCTCACCGACGAGGTCGACTACATCTGCTTCACCGGCTCGACGGCGACCGGGCGACGCATCGCCGAGAAGGCCGGGCGGCGACTCGTCGGCGCCTCGCTCGAGCTCGGCGGCAAGAACGCCCTCATCGTCCTCGACGACGTCGACGTCGAGCAGGCCGCAGCGGATGCCGCGCACGCGTGCTTCTCGTCGATGGGACAGCTGTGCGTCTCGATCGAGCGCATCTACGTGCACCGTCGCGTCGCCGAGCCGTTCACCGCGGCACTCGTCGCGCGCCTGTCCGATCCCCGGATCGGATCGGGTCTCGACCACGACGCCGACTACGGCAGCCTCGCGACCGAGTCGCAGCTGCAGCGCGTGCGTTCCCACCTCGACGACGCCGTCGCCAAGGGCGCGCGAGTCGTGGTCGGCGGACGCGCCCGACCCGACATCGGGCCGTGGGCCTTCGAGCCGACGATCCTCGCCGACGTGACCCCCGACATGCGCGCCGCGAACGAGGAGACGTTCGGCGCGATCGCGAGCATCGCCGTGGTCGACGACGAGACCGAGGCCGTGCTCCTCGCGAACGAGTCGGAGTACGGCCTGAACGCCTCGGTGCTCACGGGCTCCACGCGCCACGGGCTCCGCCTCGCCCACGAGATCGACGCCGGCAGCGTCAACGTCAACGAGGGCTACCGCGGCAGCTTCGGGTCGGTCGACGCGCCCATGGGCGGCCTGAAGGAGTCCGGGATCGGACGCCGGAACGGCGTGGAGGGGCTCCGGCGGTTCGTCGACCCGGTGACCATCTCGATCAATCGGCGGCTGATCCCCCTGCCGCACACCGGTCGCGAGTACGCCCGGCTCGTCGGCCCGCTCGTGCTGCTCGCGCGCGTGCTCCGGGCGATCCGGCGCGCCTGACGGCGACGACGTCGGCCGGATGGGCCTCGTTCAGGTGGCCTCGGAGTCGAACGGGGCGCCCTCGCCCACCGCGAGCGTCTCGCGCTTGCGCTTGCGCTGCAGGTAGGCGGAGTTCTCGTTGACGGCCGCCCGCGCGACGACGGGCTTCTGCGGTTCGGCGAACGGGTCGACCTCGGTCAGTGCCTCGCGGATGATGCGACGCGGGTCGTACTGCCGCGGGTCGAGCTTCTGCCAGTCGACGTCGTCGAACTCCGGACCCATCTCCTGGCGCATGCGGTCCTTCGCCCCGTTGGCGAGGTCGCGGAGCGAACGGACCATGCGGCCGAGCTGCGCGGCGTAGTGCGGCAGGCGCTCGGGGCCGAGCAGGAAGACGGCGATCACCCCGATGATGAGGAGTTTGTCGAAGGTGAGGCCGCCCATGTCGTCAAGGATAGTGGGCGGCGAGGCGTGCAGGGCCATCTCCGGACGGCCCCTAGGCTTGGGGGTCGAGAGAACCCCGGGAGCCGCCACGTGTCCGAACACGACTTGAACTGGAAGTACGTCGACGAGTCGGTCGTCGAATCCGAGTCGATCGCGAAGGCCCGTCAGCAGTCCCTCGAGCTCGGCGTCGAGCCGGTGTCGCCGGCCGTCGGAGCGCAGCTCGCGGTGATCGCCGCGGCGGCCGGCGCTCGCGCGATCATCGAGGTCGGCACGGGCGTGGGCGTGTCGGGGCTCTGCATGCTGCAGGCGGCCCGCGGCGCGCACCTCACGTCGATCGACACCGAGACGGAGTACCAGCAGCACGCGCGCGAGCACTTCACCGAAGCGGGCATCGCACCGGCGCGGGTGCGCCTCATCGCGGGCCGCGCGAGCGAGGTGCTGCCCCGCATGAACGAGCGCTCGTACGACATCGTGTTCGTCGACGCCGACGCGCCGTCGGTCATCGAGTACGTCGAGCACGGGCTCCGCCTGGCGAAGCCCGGGGGCAGCGTGCTCGTGGCGCGAGCGCTGTGGAAGGGGCGGGTGGCCGACCCGGCGCGGCGGGACGACGCGGCGACGGCGTTCCGCGGACTCATCTCGGAGCTCGCGGCCTCATCCGCCGTCGTCACCGCCATCTCGCCGGCCGGGGACGGCCTGCTGCAGATCGTGAAGCTGGGCGCCTGAGGTCAGGCCGCGTTCACGACGCCGCCGAGGACGTCGTAGAGCTCCTTGGCCTCAGCGTCGTTCACCGAGACGACGAGACGACCGCCACCCTCGAGGGGCACGCGCACGATGATGAGGCGCCCCTCCTTCACAGCCTCCATCGGTCCGTCTCCAGTGCGTGGCTTCATAGCCGCCATTGAGCTACCCCTTTCGTGGCTGAACCTCCATTATCCCGCACCGTGCTGTCCGCCGGGAAATCCTCTCCGGTTGTGTCCGGCCGGTTGCGGGTCCGTTCACGCGGCGTCCGCGCCTCGTTCACGATCACGGTGGCGTCCAGTCCCTGCCGTCGATGCCCCACGCGATGAGCAGCCAACCCACCTGCAGGGCGAGGAAGAGCAGGACGAGGCCGCCCCGCCACCACGGCGAGCGCGGTACGGCGAGGGCGCCGGCCATGGGGAACAGCGGCGCGAGGATCCGGAACGTGCTGGACTGCGGGAAGAACACGGCGAAGACGTACAGGGCGTAGCTCACGAGCCAGAGTCGGATGTCCACGCCGAGTCGCTTCACCCACGGCGAGGCGATGGCGAGCCCGAAGGCGATGACGAGGGCGATCGGGACGATCGTGCCCATGGGCTGGCCGAGCCACCATTCACCGGACTGGAACCACGGCGTGAGGGGAACGAGCTCCACGTACCCGATGTACGCCGAGCGCCACGCGAGCTCGGTGTCGGTGTACGCCGTGAGCGAGCCCGTCGCTGCCCAGGCGATGCCGGGCCAGGCGAGGCCGACCACGCCGGCGAAGGCGGCGACGGAAGCCACCACGATCCGCTCGCGGACCGGGAACGGGTCGCGTCGCCGCGTGGCCCACCGCACGATCCAGTGCAGTCCGAGCGTGAGCGCGAACGCCAGCGCCCCCGGCCGCGTGAACGCCCACACGGCGAGGACGGGCACGAGCCAGCCGTAGCGCCGGTCGACGAGCAGGAGCAGCGCGATGGCGAGCCAGAGGAATCCGAGCGACTCGGCGTAGCCGAACTGCATGATCGGCGCGACCGGTGCGACGCAGAACAGCACGACCGCGAACATCGCCTGGTCCGGTTCGAGGAACCGCGACATGAGCCGGTGGAACACGAGCGCGGCGCCGAGGCCCGCTGAGAGCGCCACGAGCACGGCGGCCACGTCCCACGGCACGCCCACGGCGGTGAACAGCCGGACGACGCCCGGGAAGACGGGGAGGAACGCCCACGCGTTCTCGGCGACGTGGCCGCCGTCGGTGCGGGGCAGCTCCGTGGGGTAGCCGACCGCGGCGATCACCTGGTACCAGCGCGAGTCCCAGATGTTCGCGTACTCGAAGTAGCCCGGCTGGGCACCGGTCCACGGGTTGGCGCCCTGCTCCCGTGCGAGCAGCATCACGAACACGGTCGTGAGGAGCCGGGATGCGGCGTACACCACGATGACGCGACCCCACCACGGCAGGAGCCGCCAGCGCACGCGCGGCGCCCAGCGGCCGTACCGGACGGCGTCCGGTCGCCGGGGCTCGACGTCGATTCCGCTCACCGCTCCCCTATGCGGCGGATCCGGTGAGCCAGTCGCGCAGCGCCCGCTCGCAGGCGACGATCTCGTCGCAGTCGACGCGTTCGTCGTCGGCATGGGCCAGCAACGGGTCGCCCGGGCCGAAGTTGACCGCCGGGATGCCGAGCGCGCTGAAGCGCGCCACGTCGGTCCAGCCGTACTTGGGGCGCGCCTCGCCGCCGACGGCGCGCACGAACTGCCGGGCGAGCGGGTCGTCCAGCCCGGGCCGGGCGCCTTCGGCGGAGTCGGTCACCGTCACCTCGTACTCGGGGAACAGCTCGCGCACGTGGGCCCTGGCATCCGCCACCGATCGACTCGGCGCGAACCGGTAGTTGAGCGTGAGCACGGCCTCGTCGGGGATGACGTTGCCGGCGACGCCGCCGTGCACGAGCACCGCGTTCAGGCCCTCGCGGTAGTCGAGCCCGTCGACGCGCACGGTCTCGGCCTCGTACGCCGCGAGCCGCTCGAGCGCGGGCGCGAGCTTGTGGATGGCGTTCTCGCCGACCCAGCTGCGGGCCGAGTGCGCCCGGCGGCCGGTCGCGCGCAGCTCCGCGCGCAGGGTGCCGTTGCAGCCGCCCTCGACCTCGGCGCGCGTCGGCTCGCCGAGGATCGCGAAGTCCGCGTGGAACAGCTCGGGGTGCACGCGCAGCACGCGTCCGAGCCCGTTCAGGTCGGCCGAGACCTCCTCGTGGTCGTACCACATCCAGGTCACGTCGACCGCGGGCTCAGCGAGCTCGTACGCGAGCTTCAGCTGCACCGCGACGCCGGCCTTCATGTCGACCGTGCCGCGCCCCCACAGGATGCCGCGCCCGTCGACCTCCTCGTACTGCGTCGGCAGGTTGTCGTTGATCGGCACGGTGTCGAGGTGGCCCGCGATGACCACGCGCCGGTCGCGGCCGAGGTTCGTGCGGGCCACGATCGTGTCGCCGTCGCGGACCACCTCGAGGTGCGCCGCGTCCGCCAGTGCCTCGACGATCAGGTCGGCGAGCGGGCCCTCGTCGCCCGACACGCTCGGCACGTCGCAGATGGCCCGCGTGATGGCGACGACGTCGGCGGAGAGGTCGAGCGCGGCCGTGGGACGGACGGGAGCAGCCATGCGGTCGAGTCTACGGCGGCGGCCGCGGGCGGGCGGATGGCGGCGACGGGCGCCGTCGTCACGCGCCGACCCGGCGGCATCCGGCTCGATACCCTTGAGGCATGCCCGCAGACACGCCGAACACGACCGCGCCCACCGCCGCCTGGGGCGACGGACTCGCCACCATCGCCGCCGACGGCACGGTGCTCGACACGTGGTACCCCGCCCCGCAGCTCGGCGACCTGCCGTCGCCGGAGCCCGCCGCGTGGGAGCCGCCCGCGGGCTCGGTCGGCGACGACGAGCGGCGGGGCGTGCGGGTCGAACCCGTCCGCCTTGCGATCCGCCTCGCCGAACCGCCGGCCGGCACCTCGGACGCATACCTCCGCCTGCACCTGCTGTCGCACCTGCTGGTCCGACCGAACTCGATCAACCTCGACGGCATCTTCGGGCACCTGCCGAACGTCGCCTGGACCAACGCCGGCCCCGTCCACCCCGCCGACCTCGACCGCCTGCGGCCGGTGCTGCAGCGCGCGGGCATCCACGTCACGGGCCTCGACAAGTTCCCGCGCCTGCTCGACTACGTGATCCCCGAACGCGTCCGCATCGCCGACGCCTCGCGCGTGCGGCTCGGCGCCCATCTGGCTCCCGGCACGACCGTCATGCACGAAGGGTTCGTGAACTTCAACGCGGGCACGCTCGGCACGTCGATGGTCGAGGGCCGCATCTCGCAGGGCGTGGTCGTCGGCGACGGCAGCGACATCGGCGGCGGCGCCTCGATCATGGGCACGCTGTCCGGCGGCGGCACCGAGCGCGTCACCATCGGCGAGCGCGCCCTGCTCGGGGCCAACTCCGGCATCGGCATCTCGATCGGCGACGACTCCGTCGTCGAGGCGGGCCTGTACGTCACGGCCGGCACGAAGGTCGCCGTGCGCGGCGCCGCCGGCGAGCGCGACCGCGTCGTCAAGGCCGTCGAGCTCTCGGGACGGCCCAACCTGCTGTTCCGGCGCAACTCGCTCGACGGACGCGTGGAGGTCATCTCGCGTTCGGGCGAGGGCGTCGTGCTGAACACGGCGCTGCACGCCTGAGCACGCGCCGCCACGCGGCATCCGTCGGCCCATTCGGCCGGGTACAGTGATCACCCGAGGCCGCCCCACGGGCGGCCACCCGCATGCGCATGGCGGCGCGGCGGCGAGCACGAGGGAGTGACGTGGGGACGGACGCGCCGAGGACGGCTCGACACCGGTGGGCCCGGTTCCTGGTGGGGCTGCTCGTCACCGTGCTGGTCCTCGCGGTGGTCGCCGCGGGCGTCGGCTGGTGGACCGTGCAGCGCTCGTTCCCGACCGCATCGGGGCGGGTCGTCGTGCCCGGGCTCACGGCCCCGGCGACCGTCTACCGCGACGACGCGGGCGTGCCGCACATCGTCGCCGAGACCGACGCCGACCTCTTCTTCGCACAGGGGTTCGTGCACGCGCAGGACCGCTTCTGGGAGATGGACCTGCGCCGCCACGCCACCGCGGGCCGGCTGGCGGAGCTGTTCGGCGAGTCGCAGGTCGCGAGCGACGCGTTCGTGCGCACCCTCGACTGGCGCGGCGTCGCCGAACGCGAGTACACCGAGCTCGACGCCGACACCCGTGCCGCGTTCGACGCGTACGCCGAGGGCGTGAACGCCTACCTCGACCGCCGCTCGGGCGTCGAGCTGTCGCTCGAGTACGGCCTGCTCGCGCTGCAGCGGCCCGGCTACGAGCCCGAGCCCTGGACCGCGGTCGACTCCATCGCGTGGCTCAAGGCGATGGCCTGGGACCTCCGTTCGAACCTCGGGGACGAGATCGACCGCGCGCTGCTCTCGGCCGAGCTCCCGCCCGAGGAGGTGGCGCGGCTGCATCCCGGGTTCCCGTTCGACGCGAAGCCGACGATCGTCGGCGGACCCGTGGCCGCGGCGCCGGCCGCCACGGCCGTCGAACCGCTCGCTCCGGATGCCGCCGGGCACCTGGACGCGCTCGCCTCGCTCGCGACCACCATCGACGCGCTGCCGGAACTCCTCGGCCCCGAGGGCGGCGACCTGGGCTCGAACTCCTGGGTCGTGTCGGGCGCGCTGACCGAATCGGGACTGCCCCTGCTCGCGAACGACCCCCACCTCGGGCCGGCGATGCCCTCGATCTGGACGCAGACGGCGCTGCGGTGCGCCGAACGCAACGACGCCTGCCACTACGACGTGTCGGGCTTCGGCTTCGCCGGACTCCCGGGGATCGTCATCGGGCACAACGACCGCATCGCGTGGGGCCTGACGAACATGGCGCCGGATGTCGCCGACCTGTACCTCGAGCGCGTGCAGGGCGACTCGTACGAACTCGACGGCGCGCTCGTGCCGCTCACCGTCCGCGAGGAGGTCATCGAGGTCGCGGGCGGCGAACCGGTGTCCGTGACCGTGCGCGCGACCGAGCGCGGCCCGATCGTGACCGACATCTCCAGCGACTTCGGCCGGGTGGCCGAGGACTACGCCGCCGTGGCCACCCCCGGCGAGCCGCCGGCAGCCGAGGGGACCGAGGCCGAGGTCTCGTTGCAGTGGACGGCCCTCACCGCCGGCACCACGCCGCGCGCGATCCTCGCACTCAACCGCGCCCGCGACTGGGACGATTTCCGCGATGCCGCGGCGCTCTTCGACGTGCCGGCCCAGAACCTCCTCTACGCCGACGTCGAGGGCAACATCGGCTACCAGGCACCCGGGCGGATCCCGGTCCGCTCCGCGGGCGACGGCACCCTGCCCCTCCCCGGCTGGACGAGCGCGAACGGCTGGTCCGCCTACCTCCCGTTCGACGCGCTGCCGACCGCGCTCAACCCCGGTCGGGGGTACTTCGTCGCGGCGAACAACGCGATCGCGGCCGACGGCGCCGAGCTCACGCAGGACTGGGACCTCGGGTACCGCGCGGAATCCATCGACCGTCGACTCGGCGAGCTCATCGCCGCGGGGCAGCCCATCACCGCCGAGCACATGGCGGAGATCCAGCTCGACACGCGCGACGCGAACGCCGAGGCCTTCCTACCGGTCATCGCCGAACTCGAGCTCGACGGCGACGCCGCGCGAGGGGCGCGACTGCTCGACGGGTGGGACGGCGCCGCCGACGCGGACAGCGCCGAGGCGGCGTACTTCGCCGTCTTCTGGCGGGAACTGCTCGACCGGATGTTCGGGGACCTGCCGGAGGGCACCCGACCGCAGGGCGGCGACCGCTGGTTCTCGGTCGTGCAGACGCTGCTGGGCGAACCCGAGAACCCGTGGTGGACCGACGAGGGGGCCGGTGCGACCGGACGCGACGCCGTGCTCGCCGCCGCACTCGCGGGCGCCTGGGCCGAGGCATCCGATCTCATGGGCGACGACGCCGCGGAATGGCGCTGGGGACGCCTGCACACGCTCACGCTCGAGCACTCGTCGTTCGGATCGTCGGGCATCGACGCCCTCGAGTGGACGTTCAACCGCGGACCGTACGAGCTCGGCGGGGGCTCGGCCATCGTCAACGCCAACGGATGGGACGCGAGCGTCGGCTACGAGGTCGACTGGGTGCCCTCGATGCGCATGGTCGTCGACCTCGACGACTTCGACGATTCGACCTGGGTGAACCTCACGGGCGTGTCGGGCCACGCGTTCCACCGGAACTACGACGACCAGGCCGAGCTCTGGCGCGAGGAGCGCATGCTGCCGTGGGCGTTCAGCGTCCGCGCCGTCCGCGAGACGACGCGCGACGTGCTCCAGCTCCGGCCGCCCGGCGACTGACCCGCTCGTCAGCGCAGGACGGAGCTGAGCAGCAGGCTCGTCTCGCTGTTCACGACGCCGACGATCGAGCGGATGCGCCCGAGCACGCGGTCGAACTCGCCGAGGGTCTCGGTGCGCAGCTCGGCGACGAGGTCCCAACCGCCGTTCGTCGTGTGCAGCGCGATGATCTCGGGGAACCCCCGCAGGCGGCGGATGACCTCGTCGGTGCTCCGCCCCTCGACCTCGATGAACGAGATCGCGTGGATCGCGAGCGGGTCCGCCTCGTCGCGCACGCGCACCGAGAATCCGATGATGGTGCCGGATGCCACGAGCCGGTCGATCCGGCCGGTGACCGTCGCGCGAGCCACGCCGAGCCGGCGCGCGAGCTCGGCCACGGGTGCCCGTCCGTCCTCGCGCAGGAGCGCGAGCAGCCGGCGGTCCAGCTCGTCCAAGTGATCCATGGACACATCGTATCTTCGTGCTGGGCAATTCGATCGCACGGGCGGCGATCCGTGAGCAGAACGGTCGTTGCCGTTGCATATCGACGGGACCTAGCCTGATCGCAGGCAACTGGAAAGGAACGTGATGACGAGCTTCGTCGACGTACGCAACATGGTCGGCTGGGTCGCCAGCACCGGACCCGAGCGCATCATCGCCGGGATCATGGAGTACCTCGAGCAGGACTTCGCGCGGTGGGAGAGCTTCGACAAGACCCCGCGCGTGGCCAGCCACACGCCCTTCGGCGTGATCGAGCTGATGCCCACGAGCGACCACGAGTCGTACGCGTTCAAGTACGTCAACGGCCACCCCTCGAACCCGGCCCGCGGCTACCAGACGGTGACCGCGTTCGGCGTGCTCGCCGACGTCCACAACGGCTACCCCACGTTCCTCGCCGAGATGACCGTGCTCACCGCGCTGCGCACCGCCGCGACGTCCGCCTTCGCGGCGAAGCTGCTCGCCCGGCCCGACTCGCGCGTCATGGCGATGATCGGCACCGGCAGCCAGGCCGAGTTCCAGGCACTCGCATTCCGCAGCGCCCTCGGCATCACCTCGCTCCGCGTGTTCGACGTCGATCCCGACGCGATCGCGAAGTTCGTCCGCAACATGCTCCCGCTCGGGTTCGAGATCGAGGTCGCCGGGAGTGCCGCCGAGGCGCTCGACGGCGCGGACATCGTCACGACGTGCACCGCCGACAAGGCACGCGCCACGGTCGTGTCCGACGAGTGGGTCCGCCCCGGCATGCACCTGAACGCGATCGGCGGCGACTGCCCCGGCAAGACCGAGCTCGACCCGGCGATCCTCGATCGCGCGAGCGTCTTCGTCGAGTACACGCCGCAGACGCGGATCGAGGGCGAGATCCAGGCGAAGGCGCCGGACTTCCCGGTGACCGAGCTCTGGGAGACGCTCACCGGTCGCGCCGCCGGCCGCACCGGCGCCGACCAGATCACCCTGTTCGACTCGGTCGGCTTCGCCATCGAGGACTTCTCCGCCCTGCGCTACGTGCGCGACCAGGTCGCGGGCACGAACTTCGAGCAGCGGATCGACCTCGTCGCCGACCCCGAGGACCCGAAGGACCTCTTCGGCATCGTCGGCGCGTTCTCCCCCGTGAGCTGAGCGGATGTCCGTCCAGTCCCCCGCTGCGGTCGTCATGGTCCGGCCGCACCACTTCGCCCCGAATCCGCAGACGGTCGCCGACAACGGCTTCCAGCCGAGCACCGACGGCCTCGACGAGGACGCCTTCGCGGCATCCGCCTACGAGGAGGTCACGCGCGCCGCAGCGGCGATCGAGGCGGCCGGCGTCACCGTGCACCTGTTCGAGGACGAGACCCGGCACCGCCCCGACAGCGTCTTCCCGAACAACTGGCTCTCGACCCACTCCGGCGGCCACATCGCCCTGTACCCGATGTTCACGCCCAACCGCCGGACCGAGCGCCGGTCCGACATCGTCGAGCTGCTGAAGACCACCTACCGCGTGCAGGACGTCATCGACTACTCGGGACTCGAGTACGACGACGTCTTCCTCGAGGGGACGGGGGCGATGGTGCTCGACCACGAGTCGCGCATCGCCTACGCGGCGCGCTCGAACCGTGCCGACCCGATCGCCCTCGAACGCTTCTGCACCAACTTCGGCTACGAGCCGATGGTGTTCGACGCGGTCGACGGTCGCGGCATCGCGGTGTACCACACCAACGTGATCATGAGCATCGCGACCGAGTACGCCCTGCTCGCGACGGACATGATCGTCTCCCCGGTGCGCCGACAGGAGATCATCGACCGGCTCTCGGCGCGCGGCCGCCGCGACGTCATCGCGCTCACCAACGAGCAGATCGACGAGTTCAGCGGGAACGCCCTCGAGCTCTGGGGCTCGCAGGGCCGCGTCCTCGCGCTGTCGCGGCGCGCGTACGACGCGCTCACCGCCGACCAGCGGGCGCGCATCGAGCGCTCCGCGCGTCTGCTGCCCCTCGACGTGCCGACGATCGAGCTGGCCGGCGGCTCGGTGCGGTGCATGCTCGCGGGCATCCACCTCGACCCGCGCCCCGGGCTCGTCGAACGGCATGCGACGCCGGCCGTTGCCGCCTCCGCCGACGAGGTCGCCGCGCTCTGACCGGGTGCCCGGGGCCCGTGGCACCCGCCGACGACGACGGCCCCGCCTCCCTCGGGAGGCGGGGCCGTCACTCGTCCGGCGTCAGCGGTGCGGGTACGGGCGCTCGAGCGAGCCCGTGTACAGCTGCTGAGGGCGGCCGATCTTGGTCTGCGGGTCGAGGTTCATCTCGCGCCAGTGCGCGATCCAGCCGGGAAGGCGGCCGATCGCGAACAGCACCGTGAACATGCGCGTCGGGAAGCCCATCGCCTTGTAGATGACGCCGGTGTAGAAGTCGACGTTCGGGTACAGGCGACGCTGCTTGAAGTAGTCGTCCTCCAGGGCGAACTGCTCGAGCTCCTTGGCGATGTCGAGCAGCGGGTCGTTGACGCCGAGGCCCTCCAGCACGGCATCCGCGCTCTGCTTGACGATCTTCGCGCGCGGGTCGTAGTTCTTGTAGACCCGGTGGCCGAAGCCCATGAGCTTGACGCCGTCTTCCTTGTTCTTCACGCGCTCGACGAACTTGCCGACGCCCTCGCCGGAGTCGCGGATGCGCGCGAGCATCTGGAGGACCGCCTCGTTCGCCCCGCCGTGCAGCGGACCGGACAGCGCCTGGATGCCGGCCGAGATCGACGCGTACAGGTTGGCGCCGGTCGATCCGACGAGCCGGACGGTCGAGGTGGACGCGTTCTGCTCGTGGTCCTCGTGGAGGATGAGCAGCCGGTCGAGCGCCTTGGCGAGCGTGGGGTCGATCGAATAGGGCTCGGCCATGTTGCCGAAGTTCAGTCGCAGGAAGTTCTCGACGAAGTTCAGCGAGTTGTCGGGGTAGAGGAACGCCTGGCCGATGCTCTTCTTGTGGGCGTAGGCGGCGATGACCGGGAGCTTCGCGAGCAGGCGGATCGTCGTGAGCTCGACGTGGTCGAGGTCGTGCGGGTCGGACGAGTCCTCGTAGTACGTCGAGAGCGCCGCGACGGCGCTCGAGAGCACGGCCATGGGGTGCGCGGTATGCGGCAGCGCCGAGAAGAAGCGCTTGAGGTCCTCGTGGAGGAGCGTGTGCCGGCGGATCTTCTCGTCGAACTCGCCGAGCTGGTCGGCCGTGGGCAGCTCGCCGTAGATGAGCAGCCAGGCCACCTCGAGGTACGTGGAGTGCTCGGCGAGCTGCTCGATCGGGAAGCCGCGGTACCGGAGGATGCCCTGCTCGCCGTCGATGTAGGTGATCGACGAGCGCGTGGACGCGGTGTTCACGAAGCCGTAGTCGAGCGCGGTGAGGCCGGTCTGCCGTGTGAGCGTCGAGAGGTCGATGCTCGAGTTGCCCTGGGCTGCGGCGTGGATGGGGAACTCGGCGGTTCCGCCGGGGAAGGCCAGCGTGGCGGTGTCGGGACGGTCGGCCCCGGGCGCGGTGTTCACGACGTCGCTCACGGCATCTCCTGTGATCGTCACTTGCGGGGTCACCTGCTTTCCGGCCCCGTGCCGGTCGGCGTCGGCGGCCCGCACTACAGCCTAGACGGGCCGAGCGGGCATTGTCGCATCCACCAAGAGATCACACCCTCGGTTGACGGATGCCACAGATCCGCCCGCAGGATGCCCTCGCGACCTCACACGGACCGGGTCAGCGGACCGCGGTGGCGCGAAGGCGCGCCGCCGCGGAGGCCACCCGTTCGTCGGGCGCGGTGAGCGACAACCGCACGTGCGCGGGGAAGTGCGTGCCGTAGAAGTGCCCCGGACCGGCGAGGATCCCCAGGTCGGCGAGTCGACCGATCGAGTCCCAGGCGTCGCGGCCCTCCGTCGCCCACAGGTAGAGCCCCGCCTCGCTGTGGTCGATGCGGAACCCCGCGTCCTCGAGGGCGCCCCGCAGCTGCTCGCGGCGGCCGCGGTAGCGCTCCTTCTGCTCGGCGACGTGCGCCTCGTCGCCGAGGGCGACCGTCATCGCCGCCTGCAGGGGCGCCGGAACCATGAGGCCGGCGTGCTTGCGGGCCGTCGTGAGCCGGGCGATCGAGTCGTGGCATCCCGCCACGAACGCGGCGCGGTAGCCGGCCATGTTCGACTGCTTCGACAGCGAGTAGATGGCGAGCACCCTCGAGGTGTCGCCGCCGGTCACGCGCGGGTCGAGGATGCTCGGCACGGCACCCTCGCGCCACGGACCCTCCCACCCGAGTTCGGCGTAGCACTCGTCGCCCACGATGACCGCGCCGAGCTCGCGCGCGCGGCCGACCGCCGCGCGGAGCTGCTCGACGTCGAGGACCCGGCCGTCCGGGTTGCCCGGCGAGTTGAGCCACACCAGCCGGGTCTCCTCGGGCCACTCGGCGGGGTCGTCGGAGGCCATCGATCGGGCCCCGGCGAACACGGCACCCATCTCGTACGTCGGGTATGCCGCACGAGGATGCACGACGACGTCGCCCTGCCCCACGCCGAGCATGAACGGCAGCAGGGCCACCAGCTCCTTCGACCCGATGGTGGGCAGCACGTCGTCGGCGGCGAGACCGGTCACGCCGCGGCGGCGCTCGTACCACCCGACGATGGCGCGGCGCAGCGCCGCGGTGCCCACCGTGGTCGGGTACGCATGCGCGTCGGTCGCCGCCGCGAGGGCCTCTCGCACGATGGGCGGCGTGGGGTCGACCGGCGAGCCGATGGACAGGTCGACGAGCCCGTCACGATGCGCGGCGGCGCGCTGGCGATACGGGACCATGAGGTCCCAGGGGTACTCGGGCAGGGCGCCGAGCGCCATGCTCAGTGGCCCTGGGGCGGCAGGGCGGCGACGAGCGGGTGGTCCTTGGCGATCACGCCGACCTTGGCGGCACCGCCGGGCGAGCCGATGTCGTCGAAGAACTCGACGTTGGCCTTGTAGTAGTCGGCCCACTCGTCGGGCAGGTCGTCCTCGTAGTAGATGGCCTCGACGGGGCACACGGGCTCGCAGGCGCCGCAGTCGACGCATTCGTCGGGGTGGATGTAGAGGGAGCGTTCACCCTCGTAGATGCAGTCGACGGGGCACTCGTCAATGCAGGCGCGGTCCTTCACATCGACGCACGGCAGGGCGATGACATAGGTCACGGTGGGTCGGTGTCCCTTCGATGAGGCTGGAAGGCCAGTCTACGCGTGCGTCGCGCGCGGGCGCGCTACGGCGGCGCCGCGTGACGGAAGCGACGGCCACGCGACGACGAGGACGGCGATGAGGGCGGGCGCGACCGACCAGATCGTGCCGACGATCCCGCTCGCGACGAGGACGGAGCCGCCCGGCCCCGGCAGGGACAGGAGGGCGACGGCGGCGACGACCCCCACCGACGCACCGATCGCCGCCGCGCGTCCGCCGGCCACCATGCGGATGCCGATGAGCAGTGCCGCCACGCCGACGAGCCCGGCGACCAGCCCCCACGGGATCGAGACGTCGCCGATCTGCCACGCGTGGCGGTGGCCGACCGTCGCGACCGTGCCGTAGACGACGCCCACCACCACCGCGATGGCGATCGTCCGCACGCGGGCGGACATCGACGTGCGCGGTTCGCGATCGCGCTCGACCGGCGCGTTCCCGCGGCTCATGGCGCGACGCTCACGGCGTAGCTCACCGTCGTGCCCTCCCCGGCGAGCACCACGACGTGTTCGCCGTTCGAGTAGAGGATGCCGGACGCCGACTGCGCCGATCCGGAGGTCTGCTCGGTGAATCCGGCCTGCTCGAGCGCCGCCGCCGCCTCCCCCACGGGGTCGGCCGCCGACGAGGTCACCACGACGACCCACCCGGCGGCGCCGCCGGAGCCGCCGCTCAACTCGATCTCGCCGTCGATCACGGGGACGGACGCCGGGAAGTCGGCCGGCAGGTCGCCGCCGAGGCTCACGTCTCCGCCGGTGGCGCCCTCCACCGCCTCCTCGACGTTGCGGTTCACGAACTCGTCGACCGGGTTGCCGGTGCACCCGGCGAGGAGGCCGACGGAGAGGGCGGCCGCGAACGCGGCCCGGATCGCGCGAACGCGTCGGGGGGAGGCAGGCATGCGGCCGAGTCTACCGTCGGGGCCTGCAGCGGCGGATGGCGTAGCGTGGTCGCCGTCGGGCACCGGCGCCCGTCGGGAAGGACCACGAATGACCGAGCATCCTGCAGGCGACCCCGCGACGCCCGCCGTCCGCGTCGAACGCGACGGCGTGGTGGCGACCGTCGTCATCGATCGCCCGTCGGCACTGAACGCCCTCTCCCCCGAGGTGCTGCGCGACCTCGCCGAGGCGTTCGACGGACTCGCGGCCGAGGGCGACGCCGTGCGCGGCGTGATCGTCGTCGGCGAGGGCGGCCGCGCCTTCGTCGCGGGTGCCGACATCCGCTCGCTCGGCGGGCTCACCCCCGACGAGGGCGCCGACGCCGCACGCCTGGGCCACCGCGTGGCGGCGGCGATCGAGGCGTTCCCGGCGCCCGTGATCGCGTGCGTCGACGGGTTCGCGCTCGGCGGCGGCCTCGAGCTCGCGCTCGCCTGCGACCTGATCTATGCGACGGATGCCTCGGCCTTCGGCCAGCCCGAGGTGCGCCTCGGCCTGATCCCGGGATTCGGCGGCACGGTGCGCCTCCCCCGTGCGGTCGGCCTCGCCCTCGCGAAGGAGCTCATCTACACCGGCCGGCGCATCGGCGCGGCGGAGGCCGAGGCCGCCGGACTCGTCTCCCGGCGGTTCCCCGATCGCGAGGCACTGCTCGAGGGCGCACGCGCGACCATCGCCGAGGTGGCGGAGAACGCCTGGACGGCGGTCGCGTTGGCCAAGCGCGTGCTCGTCGCGGCGACCGGCACGCCGACCGCGGTCGCGACCGACCTCGAGGTCGAGGGCTTCGCCGACGCGTTCCGGACCGACGACATGCGCGAGGGCGTGGCGGCGTTCCTCGAGAAGCGCTCGCCCCGGTTCGCGGGGCACTGACCCCGGAGACGACGAAGCCGGGCGCCCCGTCGACGGGGACGCCCGGCCTGCGCCGAGGTGCCGGGGGTCAGCCGGTGACGTTGGCCTGGAGCCAGGCCATGCCGTCGAACCGGACGCCGTCGGCGCCGTACATCTCGAGGTGGAGGTGCGGCCCGGTCGACTGACCGGTCGAACCGACCGCGCCGAGCGGGTCGCCGGCGCTGACGCGCTGGCCCGCGGACACCTGGATGGAGCCGTACTGCATGTGGGCGTACAGCGAGGTGATCAGCACGCCGTTGATGTTGTGCTGCACCTCGACGTACGCGCCGTAGCCGCCGCCCGCCTCGGTCGCGGTGATGACCACGCCGTCGGCGATGGAGACGATGGGGGCGCCTGCACCGGGGTTGAAGTCGACGCCGTCGTGCTCGGTCGAGCAGCCGCCGCAGGGGGCCACGCGCGGACCGAAGCCGTCGGAGGTGCGCGAGGGGTCGACGGGCCAGACGATGCGCGGCGACTCGAGCAGGGACACGTCGCCGACGCCGGCGACGCTCGACTCGATGGGCGGCGGCGCCGCCTCGACATCCCACTCGCCGATGTCGATCGGCTGCAGGGTGGCCTCGGCGCTCACCTCGAGCGTCTGGGAACGCTCGGAGACGGTGCCGCTCGCGGGGGCGTAGACGGAGGCGCGAACCTCGGTGTCGGTGGCGGAAACGGCGAGCGCGGGGACGCTCGTCGCGAGCAGCATGCCGCCGGCGAGGGACATCGCGGCGAGCGACATCGCGGACCGGACGGGGGCGGTGCCGCTGCGACGCGCTCGGGGGGCGCGGTCGCGTCGCGGGAGGAGGCTGGGGCGGGGGCGTGCGGCCGCGCGGCGGCCATGGGGGCGATGGGTCATAAAGTCACAAGGGGGGTTTCGTACGTAACAATTGCGTAACTGGCGTATCGGGTTTCGAAGAACCCGACAACCATACGACCCCGTTTCTGTGAACTTCATCAACCGGGCGAGCGGATGCCGCGAACCGAGGCCCGCGGCATCCGCTCGGACCGCCGGCTCAGCCCTGCTTCTTGAGGCGCGAGGCGGCACGAGCACGTGCCGTCGCGTCGAGCTCCACCTTGCGGATCCGCACCTTCTCGGGCGTGACCTCGACGCACTCGTCCTCGCGTGCGAACTCGAGGCACTCCTCGAGCGTGAGCTGGCGCGACGGCGTCATCGACTCGAACGTGTCGGCCGTCGACGAACGCATGTTCGTGAGCTTCTTCTCCTTGGTGATGTTCACGTCCATGTCGTCGTTGCGCGAGTTCTCGCCGATGACCATGCCCTCGTAGACCTCCTCGGTGGGGTTCACGAAGAAGGTCATGCGCTCCTGCAGCGCGATGATCGCGAACGGCGTCACCACGCCGGCCCGGTCGGCGACGATCGAGCCGTTGTTGCGCGTCGTGATCGTGGCCGCCCACTCGTCGTACCCGTGCGAGATCGCGTTGGCGATGCCCGTGCCGCGCGTGATCGTGAGGAACTCGGTGCGGAAGCCGATGAGCCCGCGGCTCGGGACGATGAACTCCATGCGCACCCAGCCGGTGCCGTGGTTCGACATGCCGTCCATGCGGCCCTTGCGCGCGGCGAGGAGCTGCGTAATCGCGCCGAGGTACTCCTCCGGCGCATCGATCGTCAGGTGCTCGTACGGCTCGTGGACCTTGCCGTCGACGGTCTTCGTGACGACCTGCGGCTTGCCGACGGTGAGCTCGAAGCCCTCGCGGCGCATCTGCTCGACGAGGATGGCGAGCGCCAGCTCGCCGCGGCCCTGCACCTCCCAGGCGTCGGGCTTGCCGATGTCGAGGACCTTGAGCGAGACGTTGCCGATGAGCTCGCGGTCGAGGCGGTCCTTGACCATGCGCGCCGTGAGCTTGTGGCCCTTCACCTTGCCCACGAGCGGGGAGGTGTTGGTGCCGATCGTCATCGAGATGGCGGGGTCGTCGACCGAGATGGCCGGCAGCGGCCGCACGTCCTCCGGGTCGGCGAGCGTCTCGCCGATCGTGATCTCGTCGATGCCGGCGACCGCGATGATGTCGCCGGGACCGGCCTCCTCGGCCGGGTGGCGCTCGAGCGCCTTCGTCTTCAGCAGTTCGGTGATGCGCACGTTCGAGTGCGAGCCGTCGTGGCGCACCCACGCGACCGTCTGCCCCTTGCGGATGGTGCCGTTGAACACGCGGAGCAGCGCGAGGCGGCCGAGGAACGGCGACGCGTCGAGGTTGGTCACCCAGGCCTGCAGCGGCGCCTCGTCGTCGTACGTCGGCGCCGGGATGTGGGTCAGGATCGCCTCGAAGAGCGGCTCGAGGTCGTCGCTGTCCGGCAGCGAGCCATCCGCGGGCTTGGTGGTCGAAGCCCGGCCCGCCTTGCCCGACGCGTAGACGACGGGCACGTCGAGGATGGCATCGAGGTCGAGGTCGGGCACGTCGTCGGCGAGGTCGGAGGCGAGGCCGAGGAGCAGGTCCTGGCTCTCGGCGACGACCTCGTCGATGCGCGCGTCGGGCCGGTCGGCCTTGTTGACGAGCAGGATGACGGGCAGGCGCGCCTCGAGCGCCTTGCGCAGCACGAACCGCGTCTGCGGCAGCGGCCCCTCGCTCGCGTCGACGAGGAGGACGACGCCGTCGACCATCGACAGGCCTCGCTCGACCTCGCCGCCGAAGTCGGCGTGCCCCGGGGTGTCGATCACGTTGATCGTGACCGGGCCGGATGCCGCGTGGCGTCCGTTGTACTCCACCGCCGTGTTCTTGGCGAGGATCGTGATGCCCTTCTCGCGCTCGAGCTCGTTGGAGTCCATCGCCCGCTCGTCGACGTGCGCGTGCTCGGCGAACGAGTGGGTCTGCTTGAGCATGGCGTCGACGAGGGTCGTCTTGCCGTGGTCGACGTGGGCGACGATCGCGACGTTGCGCAGGTCGTTGCGGGTGGCCTTGGCCATGGTTGGTCCTCGCGTGGCCGCCGGTCGCCGTGGGCTCCGGGGCGCGGATCGGCAGCGCGGAAGGCGCTGGATGGGGTCGGTGGGAGCGCGGTGGGCCGAACGGCACGGATCGCGCCAGACCAGCCTACCCTGTCGCCGGAACGGCGGACGCCCGGCATCCGTCTCGCGGATGCCGGGCGTCCGGCAGTTCACACCCTCGGCGTCAGGCGCCGAGCTTGAGGTTCGCGCCCGGGATGGCCGCGAGCAGGTCCTTGGTGTACTGCTCCTTGGGGTTGTCGAAGACCTCGTCGGTCGTCGCCGACTCCACGATGCGACCCTTCTGCATCACCGCGACGTGGTCGGCGATGACCCGCACGACGGCGAGGTCGTGCGTGATGAAGAGGTACGTGAGGTCGAGCTCGGCCTGCAGGTCGGCGAGCAGGCGCAGGATCTGGGCCTGCACGAGCACGTCGAGCGCGGAGACGGCCTCGTCGAGCACCACGATCTCGGGCTTCAGCGCGAGCGCGCGCGCGATGGCGATGCGCTGGCGCTGGCCGCCCGACAGCTCGTTCGGGTAGCGACCGACGAGCGTGCGCGGCAGCGACACCTGGTCGAGCAGCTCGAGCACGCGGGCCCGGCGCGACGCGGTGTCGCCGACCTTGTGCGTGTAGAGCGGCTCGGCGATCGTGTTGCCGATGTTGCGGAGCGGGTTGAGCGAACCGTACGGGTCCTGGAACACCGGCTGCATGCGGCTGCGGAGCTCGAACAGCTCCGACCGGCTGACCCTCTCGAGGTCCTTGCTGCCGACGATGATCTTGCCGCTCGTCGCGTCCTCGAGCTTGAGGAGCATCTTCGCCACCGTCGACTTGCCCGATCCGGACTCGCCCACGAGCGCCATGGTGGTGCCCTTGGGGATCTGGAACGAGACGTCGTCGACCGCGGTGAACTCGCCCGACCCACGGATCTTGAAGACCTTCGTCAGGTTCTCGACCACGATGGCCGGCGCCTTCGACGCGGCGGCCTCGACGGCCTCGTGCCGGGCCTCGGCCGTGGCGATGAGGTCGATCGTGTCGCCTGCGGCGGCCGCGGCGTCCTCGGACATCGAGGCCTCGGCCGCGCTCACGCTGCCCGTCGCCTGGATGCGGCGCGAGGCGAGGCTCGGCGCCGCGGCGACGAGTCGCTGCGTGTACGGGTGCTGCGGGTTCTGCAGGATCTGCAGCGACGGGCCCGACTCGACGACCTTGCCCTTGTACATGACGACGAGCTGCTCGGCGCGCTCGGCCGCGAGGCCGAGGTCGTGCGTGATGAACAGCAGCGTCGTGCCCAGCTCGCGCGTCAGCGACTCGAGGTGATCGAGGATGACGCGCTGCACCGTGACGTCGAGCGCCGAGGTCGGCTCGTCGGCGATCAGCAGCTGCGGGTCGGCCGCGAGGCCCATGCCGATGAGCACGCGCTGGCGCATACCGCCCGAGAACTGGTGCGGGAACTGCTTCAGGCGCCGGTCGGCGTCCTGCAGGCCGGCCTGCTTCAGCACCTCGATCGCGCGGGCCTTGACCTCCTTGCGGCCGGTGGCGATGCCGTTCGCGCGGATCGCCTCCTCGACCTGGAAGCCGATGGACCACACCGGGTTGAGGTTCGACATCGGGTCCTGCGGGACGAAGCCGATCTTGCGACCGCGGATCGACTCCATGTCGCGCTGCGACGTCTTCGCGAGGTCCTGCCCGTCGAGCAGGATCTGGCCGCCCGCGATGTGGCCGGTGCCGGGGAGCAGGTTGATGATCGCGTGCGCGGTCGTCGACTTGCCCGAGCCGGACTCGCCGACGATCGCGAGGCTCTGGCCGCGGTAGAGGGTGAAGCTCACGCCGTCGACGGCGGTGACCTTGCCCTCCTGCGTGTTGAAGGCGACCTCGAGGTCCTTGACCTCGAGGATCGGGCGCTCCTCGGCGCCGGTGGTGGACTGCTGCACGTCGGATCCGTTCACGGTCGAGGTCATCGCTGCGCCCTCGCCTTCGGGTCGAGCGCGTCGCGGATGACCTCGCCGAGCATGATGAAGCTCAGCACGGTCACCGACAGCGCGATGGAGGGGAGGATCAGGGTCTGCGGGTTGGTCCGCAGGTCGACCTGGGCCTGGCTGATGTCGTTGCCCCACGACATGGTCGTCGACGGGAGCCCGACGCCGAGGAACGACAGGGTCGCCTCGGCCACGATCGCCGACGCGAGCGAGATCGTCGTGATGACGAGCACGGGCGCGATCGAGTTGGGCAGGACGTGACGGAGCAGGATGCGGAACCGCGAGACGCCGAGCGCCGTCGCGGCCATCACGAAGTCCGCGTTCTTCACGCGGAGGATCTCCGCGCGGAGCACACGGGCCGTGGCGGGCCACGCGAACGCGCCGATCGCCAGCGAGATGGTCCAGACGTTGGCGTACTGCGAGAACACCGACATCACGACGACCGCCGCGAGGATGTAGGGGATCGAGAAGAAGATGTCGCCGATGCGCGAGAGCACCGCGTCGAGCCATCCGCCGTAGAAGCCGGAGAACGCGCCGAAGATCACGCCGAGCAGGGCGACCAGGAACGACACGATGAGGCCCACCGCGAGCGACGTCGACGTGCCGTGGATGATCCGCGAGAAGATGTCGCAGCCCTGGCGGTTGTAGCCGAGGAGGCTGTCGCCACCGGGACCCTGGTTGCTCAGCGAGAGCTGGCAGTACCGGGGGTCCACGCTCGTGAAGAGCGTCGGGAACAGCGCGACGATCACGAGGATCACGATCATGACCGCGGAGATCCAGAACATCGGGCGCTTGCGGAGGTCGCGCCACGCATCGGTCCAGAGGTTCGAGGGCTTGCCCTCGGCCTTGACGGAGTCGATGGCGACGAGGGGCGTCTCCTCGATCGGCGCGACGTAGTGCGCCTGGCTGGGGCGGGTGTTACTTGGCATAGCGGATCCTCGGGTCGAGAACGGCGTACAGCAGATCCACCAGCAGGTTGACGACGAGGTAGATCAGCACCATGACGGTCACGAAGGAGACGACGGTCGGTCCCTCCCCGCGGATGATCGCCTGGTAGAGCGTGTTGCCCACGCCCGGCACGTTGAAGATGCCCTCCGTGACCGTCGCGCCGACCATGAGCACGCCGAAGTCGACGGCGAGGTAGGTCACGACGGGGATGAGCGAGTTGCGCAGGACGTGCACCGGAACGATGCGACGACGCGACAGGCCCTTGCTCGCGGCGGTGCGAACGAAGTCCTGGCCGTCCGTCTCGATGACCGACGACCTTGTCAGTCGGACGATCTGCGCGAAGCTGCCGGCCGCGAGCACGATCGCCGGCAGCACGAGGTCGCCCCAGGGTGCCCCGGGACCGACGGTGGTCCGGAACCAGCCCAGCTGGATGGCGAAGACGAACTGCGCGACGAAGCCGATGACGAAGATCGGCAGCGAGATCAGGATGAGGCTGACGACGAGCGCGCTGGCATCGAAGATGCCGCCCTTGCGCAGGCCCGAGATGAGGCCGATGAGGATGCCGCCGACCATGAGGAACAGGGTCGAGAGCAGCGCGAGGCGCAGCGTCACGGGGAACGTGCGAGCGAGGATGTCGCTCACGGGCTCGCCCGAGAAGGAGATGCCGAGGTCGCCCTGGAAGATGCCGCCGAGGAAGAGCAGGTACTGGACGATGAACGGCTTGTCGAGGTTGTACCGTTCGCGCACCGCCTCGAGGACCTGGGGCGGCGGGGTCTTCTCACCGAACAGGGCGACGATCGGGTCGCCCGGCATGGCGAAGACCATGAAGTAGATCAAGAACGTGGTGCCGAGCAGCACAGGGATCGCCTGCAGCAGTCGGCGCAGGATGTAGCCGGCCATGGATCAGGCCCCGCGCTCTGCGTGTGTTGACATTGTTGAAGAAACCTCACCGTTGTGGAGTGCGACCACACGATGTTACGCGCTCTGGCTGCACCCCGGATACGTGGGAGTGGGGCGGCGATCTGAATGACCGCCGCCCCACGGGCGTCAGAGAGTCTAAACCCCCTCACACCATGATCGAGAATTACTCCTCGCTCTTGGTCACCTGGTAGTACAGGGGCACCGAGTTCCAGCCGAACTCGACGTTCTCCACCTGCTCACCCCACGCGCCGTTGACGGTCGAGTACCAGAGCGGGATCGCGGGGAGGTCCTCGAAGAGGATCTCCTGCGCCTGCTGGAACTTCTCGATGCCCTCTTCGACATCGGTCGCACCGAGGCCGTCGGCCATCAGCTGGTCGAACTCGGGGTTCGAGTAGTCACCGTCGTTCGAGCCGGCACCGGTCTGGTAGAGCGGCGCGAGGAAGTTCGACAGCGACGGGTAGTCGGCCTGCCAACCGGTGCGGAACGCGGTCTGGATGGCACGGTCGGTGATCGAGGTGCGGAACTCCGCGAAGGTCGGGTACGGAGCACCCGTCGCGTCGATGCCGAGCTCGTTCTTGATCTGGTTGGCGACAGCGTCGACCCAGGCCTGGTGGCCACCGTCGGCGTTGTAGCCGATCTGGAACGAACCCTCCCACGGGCTGAGGGCGTTGGCCTCTTCCCAGAGCTCGACCGCGCGCTCGGGGTCGTACTCGAGGACCTCGGCACCCGGGATGTCCTCCGAGTAGCCGTCGATGACGGGCGAGGTGAAGTCCTTCGCCGGGGTGCGGGTGCCCGAGAAGATCACGTCGGTGATCTCCTCGCGGTTGATCGCGTGCGAGATCGCGGCGCGACGGAGCTTGCCCTCTTCGCCGCCGAAGTGCGGGAGGCGGTCCGGGATGACGAACGACTGGAAGATCGCCGCGGCCTGGTTGACCGACCGGTCGCCGAACTCGTCCTCGTAGGTCGCGAGCGCGCTGTCCGGGATGGCGTCGATGATGTCGAGGTTGCCACCCTGCAGGTCGGCGTAGGCCGCGTCCTGCGTCGCGTAGAAGATGATCTCGAGACCACCGTTGGCCGCCTGGCGGCCACCCTGGTAGTCCTCGTTCTTCACGAGGTCGATGCGCTCGTTGTGCTTCCAGGCGCCCTCTTCGGCCAGCTTGTACGGGCCGTTGCCGATCGGGTTCTCACCGAAGGCCTCGAGGTCCTCCCACGCCGCCTCGGGCAGCGGGTAGTACGCCGAGTAGCCGAGTCGGAGCGGGAAGTCCGACTCGGGCTGCTTGAGGGTGACCTCGAAGGTGCGCTCGTCGATGACCTCGAGGCCCGACATCTCGTCGACGTTCTCGTCGTAGGAGAAGCCCTCGATGGACTCGAAGAAGTAGCTCGAGAGCTGCGCGTTGTCGAGCGCGGCGCCGTAGTTCCACGCCTTCACGAAGGACTCGGCCGTGACGGGCTCACCGTTGGTGAACTCCTGGCCCTCCTTGATCGTGATCGTGTAGGTCTGCGAGTCCTCGGTCTCGATGGACTCGGCCATGTCGTTGACCGGCTTGCCCTCGGCGTCGTAGTAGATCAGACCCGCGAAGATGGAGTCGAGGATCTTGCCGCCGCCGGTCTCGTTCGTGTTGGTCGGGATCAGCGGGTTCTGCGGCTCGGAGCCGTTGGTGGTGATGATCGCGGTCGAGTCACCCTCGGGGGCCGCGGGCTCGCTGCTGGTCGAGCAGCCGGAGAGCGCGAGCGCGCCGGCCGCCGCAAGAGCAATGGCTGCGACGCCGATTCTCTTGATCTTCAATGTTCCTCCTGTGAGATGAGCGCACGACAGCACGATTCGCGTCGGTAGGACTCGAAGGTCGGGTCTGGGGGCGCTGGTAGGTGAGTCGAGACTATAAGCGCGCCTCAGTCAGGCAAACCCGACGGCGGAACCGTTACCGAGGCGCAATCTAGGACGGCCGGCCTGCTCAGATGAGCGCGGCCGAACGCACGATTCTTGCGTCCCGCGGCGTCATGCGAGGATTGCCGCATGTCCCCGTCGCGGCGCCTGCGGCTCGAGGTCGCGATCGTCCTGGCCCTCTCGCTCGGCGCCTCGGCGGTCTACTCGATCGTGTCGATCGTCGCGCGCCTGACCGATGAGCGACCGCTCGGCCAGCAGTCGGCCGCGATCAACCAGTCGCGCGCGGTGCGCGAGTGGCTCGACTTCACGTACCAGTTCCTCGACGTGGTCTTCGGCGTGGCCGTGGTGGCGCTCGTCCTCTACCTGCTGTGGCAGCCGGGCCGCGACCCGTTCCGGCGGATCGGCCTGGACTTCACGCGACCGGGGCGGGACGCCGCATCCGGACTGCTGCTCGCGGCGGTCATCGGCGTGCCCGGCCTCGCGCTGTACGCGGCGGGTCGCGCCCTGGGGTTCACGGTCGCGGTCGTGCCGCAGTCGCTCGACGCGTACTGGTGGACCGTGCCGATCCTCGTGCTCGCAGCGCTGAAGGCCGCGCTCGTCGAGGAGGTCATCGCGGTCGGCTACCTCTTCACGCGCCTGCGCGAGCTGGGGGTCGGGCCGTGGGCGACGATCCTCTCGAGCGCGCTCCTGCGCGGCACGTACCACCTCTACCAGGGCTTCGGCGCGTTCGTCGGCAATGCCGTCATGGGCGTCGTATTCGGCTGGGCCTACCTCCGTTGGGGCCGCACGATGCCGCTCGTGGTGGCCCACTGGATCCTGGACATCGTGTCGTTCGTCGGCTACCCGCTGGCGCTCGGCTGGTGGCCCGAGCTGTTCGCTCCGCCGGCCGACTGAACCGGCGGTCGTGCCGCAGGCGCGACCGGCGCCGGCGACGGATGCCGCGGCCGCGACGTCTCCGCGACGTGCCGGCCGCGCGCGAGGGCCACGACGGTGGCCGGCATGGGCGGCAGCGCCTCCTCGGGCGGCTCGACGCGCAGGTCGGCGTCCGCGGAACGGACGCGGGCCCCGTCCATCCAGCTGCGCCGGCTCGGCGTGCAGACCGCCGAGAACGCCTCCGGGCCGGTCGCGAACCCGCGGGTGAAGTCGCCCATCGTCTCCGCGCGCCGCAGCGCCTCGGCGAGCGCGGGATTGCGGCGCTCGACCAGCCCTGCACGCTGCTGCAGTCCGAGCGACCCGGATCCGGCGAGCGTGCAACCCACCATGACGCCGGCGAAGGCGACCGTCGCGACCGCGGCGACGAGATCGATCGGGACCATGCGCACCCCCATTGTGCGAGAGATCCTCAGTGTACTCCCGGGGGTCGGTCGAGGGACCGTCCGGATCCGGCGGCAGGCGGTGGCGACCACCCTGATCCTCGGACCGCCGCGCGCGGTCGGACGGAAGGGATCGGCCATGGACCTCGCACACGCGCTCGCAGCCGCCGGCGTCGCCGCTCGACGCACCCGACGACGCTTCCACGACGAGGAGGAGGTGCGCGCCGCGGAGCGGCGGGTCCTCGCGCGCCGCAGCGCACTGGTCGCGGCATCCGCTCGCCGCGAGCCCACCGAGCGCGGACGCCACGTGGCGCCGCGCCCGGCGAGCGCGTGACGCCTACGCGAACGCCTCGATGGGCGGGCAGGCGCACACGAGGTTGCGGTCGCCGTACGCCTGGTCGATGCGGCGCACGGGCGCCCAGTACTTGTTGCGCACGAGCGAGTGGACGGGGTAGACCGCCTGCTCGCGCGTGTACGGGTGGGTCCACTCCCCCGCGATGACCGATTCCGCAGTGTGCGGGGCGTTCCGCAGCGGGTTGTCGTCGGCGGGCCACTCGCCGCGCCCGACGGCGTCCGCCTCGGCCTTGATCTGGATCATCGCCTCGATGAACCGATCGAGCTCGGCGAGGTCCTCCGACTCGGTCGGCTCGACCATGAGCGTGCCCGCGACCGGGAACGACATCGTCGGCGCGTGGAAGCCGTAGTCGATGAGCCGCTTGGCGACGTCGTCGACCGTCACGCCGGTCTCGGCGGTGAGGGGCCGCAGGTCGAGGATGCACTCGTGCGCGACCAGGCCGTTCTCGCCGGTGTACAGCACCGGGAAGTGGTCGCGAAGGCGCGTGGCGACGTAGTTCGCCGCGAGCACCGCGGTCGCGGTGGCCTGCTTGAGCCCCTCGGCGCCCATCATGCGCACGTACGCCCACGAGATCGGGAGGATCGACGGGCTCCCGTACGGCGCCGCCGAGACGGGACCGCCGTCGTGCGACACCCCGCCCGCATGCGCGTTGCGCTGGGCCAGGGGGTGGCCGGGCAGGTGCGGCGCGAGGTGCGCCTTCGCCGCGACCGGGCCCACGCCCGGCCCGCCGCCGCCGTGCGGGATGCAGAACGTCTTGTGCAGGTTGAGGTGCGACACGTCGCCGCCGACGTCGCCGAAGCGGGCGAAGCCGAGCAGCGCGTTGAGGTTCGCCCCGTCGATGTACACCTGGCCGCCCGCGTCGTGCACGGCCTTCGTGATGTCCTTCACGTCGTGCTCGTAGACGCCGTGCGTCGACGGGTAGGTGATCATGAGCGCGGCGATGCGGTCGGCGTGGTCCGCGATCTTCGCCCGCAGGTCGCCGAGGTCGACGTTGCCGAGCTCGTCGCACGCGACCACGACCACGCGCATGCCCGCGAGCACCGCCGACGCCGCGTTCGTGCCGTGCGCGCTCGACGGGATGAGGCAGACGTCGCGCTCGGCGTCGCCGTTGGCGAGGTGGTAGCCGCGGATCGCGAGCAGGCCCGCGAGCTCGCCCTGGCTGCCCGCGTTGGGCTGCAGCGAGACGGTGTCGTAGCCGGTGACCTCGGCGAGCCAGCCCTCGAGCTGCGAGATGAGCTCGAGCGACCCGTCGACGTCGGCCTCGGGCGCGAACGGGTGCAGGTTCGCGAACTCGGGCCAGGTCACGGCCTGCATCTCGGTCGCCGCGTTCAGCTTCATCGTGCACGAGCCGAGCGGGATCATGCCGCGGTCGAGCGCGTAGTCGCGGTCGGCAAGGGTCTTGAGGTACCGCATCATCTGCGTCTCGGACTGGTGCGTGTTGAACACCGGGTGCTCGAGGTACGACGAGGTGCGGCGCAGCGCCTCGGGCAGGCTCGACGGCAGCTCGCGCACGGCGTCGCCGAACGCGGCATCCGTCGCCCCGAACGCCCGCGCGACGGCACCGAGCTCGGCGGCCGTCGTGGTCTCGTCGACGGCCACGTGCACGGTGTCGTCGTCGACCTGCCAGAGGTGCACGCCGGCCTCGCGCGCGGCCGCGACGATCTCGGCGGCGCGACCGGGCACGCGCACGCGCACCGTGTCGAAGAACGACGCGTGCACGGGCTCGAGCCCGGCGGCGCGCAGCGCGTCGGCGAGCGAGCCCGCCTTCGCCGCGGTGGTCACGGCGATGTGGCGGATGCCGCGGGGCCCGTGGTAGACGGCGTACATCGACGCCATCACCGCGAGCAGCACCTGGGCCGTGCAGATGTTCGACGTCGCCTTCTCGCGGCGGATGTGCTGCTCGCGCGCCTGCAGGCTGAGCCGGTACGCGGGGTGGCCCGCGGCATCCTGCGACACGCCCACGAGGCGACCCGGCAGCTGCCGCTCGAGTCCCTTGCGGACGGCCATGTACCCGGCGTGCGGGCCGCCGAACCCCATCGGCACGCCGAAGCGCTGCGAGGTGCCGACCGCGACATCCGCCCCCAGCTCGCCGGGGCTCGTGAGCAGCGCCATCGCGAGCAGGTCGGCCGCGACGACGGCGAGCGCGCCCTGCTCCTTCGAGGCGGCGATGACGGATGCCGGGTTCCAGACCCGCCCGGAGGCACCCGGGTACTGCACGAACAGGCCGAAGTGCTCGCCGAGCGCCGCGGCATCCGTCGTCTCGTCGAGGTCGGCCTCGACGAGCTCGATGCCCACGGCACCGGCCCGCGAACGCAGCAGCGCGAGCGTCTGCGGCAGCGCGTCGGCGTCGACGACGAACCGGTTCGAGCGCGACTTCGACGCGCGACGCGCGAGCAGCATCCCCTCGACGACCGCGGTGCCCTCGTCGAGCATCGACCCGTTCGCGGTGTCGAGGCCCGTGAGGTCCGCGACCATCGTCTGGAAGTTGATGATGGCCTCGAGCCGCCCCTGCGAGATCTCCGGCTGGTACGGCGTGTAGGCCGTGTACCAGCTCGGGTTCTCGAGCACGTTCCGCTGGATGACCGCGGGCGTGATCGTGCCCGAGTAGCCGAGGCCGATCATCGACGTCCGCACGGCGTTGCGGTCGGCGAGCTCGCGCAGCTCCGCCAGCGCCTCGCGTTCGGTCGCGGCCTCGGGGATCACCGAGTCGACGACCTCCTGCATGCGGATGGCGGTCGGCACGGCGGCGTCCATGAGCGCGTCGAGCGAGTCGTAGCCGAGCGCCGCGAGCATCCACTCGTGGTCGCGCGGGGTGGTGCCGATGTGGCGCCGCCCGAAGGCGTCGACATCGAAGGCCGGTGAGGTGCTGGCGGTCATGGTCTTCCTCGGTCGGGGTACGGACTACTCGCCCGTGAGGGCGCGGTACTCGTCGTGGCTGAGGAGCTGGGGCAGGGACGCGGCGGTCACCTTGAGCAGCCATCCCTCGCCGAACGGGTCGCTGTTGACGAGCTCGGGCGAGTCGACCACGGCCTGGTTCGACTCGACGACCTCGCCGTCGACGGGGGCGAAGAGCTCGCCGACCGACTTGGTCGACTCGATCTCGCCGACGACCGTGCCCGACGTGATGGCGGTGCCCGCGGCGGGCAGGTCGACGTAGACGACGTCGCCGAGCTTCTCGGCGGCGTAGTCGGTGATGCCGATGGTGACGGTCTCGCCGTCGACCTTCACCCACTCGTGCTCTTCGGTGTACTGCAGGTCGGTGCGGTCGGTCATGGGGTGCTCCTCGTGGTCTCGTGCGGTCCGGTTGCGGTGCTGGTGCGGTCGGTGGCGCGGGGCTCAGGCGCCGCGCTTGTAGAAGGGAAGGGGGGTGACGGATGCCGCGATGCGCGTGCCGCGCACGTCGACGAACAGCTGCGAGCCCGGCTCGGCGGCATCCGGTGCGACGAACGCCATGGCCACCGGGTGGCCGAGCGTGGGCGACAGGGCGCCCGAGGTGATCTCGCCGACCCGGCGCGCGTCGTCGCCGTCGCCGTCGTACACCTCGTAGCCGGCGCGCGGGGCGCGGCGGCCCTCGGCGGTGAGGCCCACGAGCACGGGCGCGCCGTCGGCCGGACCCTGCTCGATCGCGGCACGGCCGACGAAGTCGCCCTCCTTCGACAGCGCCACGACGCGGCCGAGGCCGGCCTGCACCGGGAGGATGTCGCGCGAGAGCTCGTGCCCGTAGAGGGGCATGCCGGCCTCGAGTCGCAGGGTGTCGCGGCTCGCCAGACCGCACGGCACCACGCGCGGACCGCCGGTCTCGCGCAGCGCCTCCCAGAGGCGCGCGGCGCGGTCGGGCGAGAGGTACAGCTCGAAGCCGTCCTCGCCCGTGTACCCGGTGCGGGCGACGAGCACCGGCTCGCCGTCGAACTCCGCGGCGAGCGCCCGGTAGTACTTCAGGCCCTCGAGCGCGGCGTCGAAGTCCTCGTCGTCGTTGCCGGGACCCTGGATGCCGAAGCCCTCGGTCTCCTGCAGCACCTCGAGCGCGTCGGGACCCTGCAGCGCGATGAGCGCGACGTCGTCGGACTCGTCGAACACCTCGCAGTCGAACGGCGACGTGCGGTTGCGGAGCTCCTCGGCCACGACCTCGCGGTTGGACGCGTTCGCGACGACCATGTAGCGGTCCTCGCCGGTGCGGTACACGACGAGGTCGTCGACGACGCCGCCGTCGCGCGCGAGCAGCAGCGAGTACTTCGCCTGCCCCTCGGCGATGGCCGACAGCTTGCCGGCGAGGGCGTAGTCGAGGGCGTCGGAGGCCTCGGGGCCGACCACGAGGATCTCGCCCATGTGGGACAGGTCGAACAGCCCGGCGTGCTCGCGGACGGCGCGATGCTCGGCGAGGTCGCTGGAGTAGCGCACGGGCATCTGCCAGCCGGCGAAGTCGGTGAAGGACGCGCCGGCCGCGCGGTGCACCTCGTCGAGGGGGCTGCGTCGTTCGGTGGCGGTGCCGGGGTCGGTGGTGCCGGTTGCGTCGGTCACGAGTTCTCCATATCGCGCGATGGCGCGGCGGTGCGCCGCTCGAGAACTCCCCCTCTGTCATGGGCCTGAGAGCTTCGCGCGCCCCGGGGAGCTTGCTTTCACCTTCGGCGGGAGGCAGCCCGGAGGCGGCATCCGCTTTTCAGAGTGGCCTGGTCATCGCGGTGATGCGACCTGAGAGATTGGCGGGGAGGCTTGCTCCTTCGGTGCCGGCGATGTTGGCTGCCGGCTCTCCCGCGATGCGTCGATGGCCCGATGTGCGGTTGTCGTCGCAGTCTACAACCCGCCGCACGTTGCGTGCTCCCGGTCCGCGGGCGTCATCCGATTCGCGTTCGTGTCACGGTGACTGTAAGCTGGTGCCACTACTTAGCGTCATCCTGACACTAAGACCGTGGCGAAGGGGTGACGGATGCCGCAGCACGACGCGCAGGCGCGCCTGGCCGTCTCGACGGTCATCTTCGCGCTCTCGCCCGAGACCGACGGCGACGGCGTCGAGCGACCGAGCCTCAGGGTGCCGCTCGTGCGCCGGCTGCGCGAGCCCGGCCTCGGCCGGTGGGCACTGCCCGGCGGCTGGCTGCCCGTGCACGAGTCCCTCGACGCGGCCGCCGCGCGCACGCTCAACGAGACCACGGGCCTCGCTCCGCGCTACCTCGAGCAGCTCTACACGTTCGGCGATCCCGACCGCTCCCCCGGCGAGCGGGTCGTCTCGGTCGTGTACTGGGCGCTCGTGCACTCCGACGAGGTCGAGCGGGCGGTCTCCGACGAGAACGTGCGCTGGTTCGACGAGGACGACCTGCCCGACCTCGCCTTCGACCACGCCGCGATCATCGAGTACGCGCTGCGCCGACTCCGCACCAAGCTCGAGTACTCGGGCATCGCGCACGCGCTGCTCGGCGAGACCTTCACCATGGCCGAGCTGCGCGGCGTGCACGAGGCAGTGCTCCGCAAGCGCCTCGACCCCGCGAACTTCCGCCGCACCATGGAGTCCTCCGGCACCCTCGTCGACACCGGCGAGCGCCTCGCCGGCACGCGCCACCGCCCGCCCGCCCTGTACCGCTTCGATCCCGCCCACTCCCCCGTGGCGTCGCCCTCACCGGCGTCCGCGGCGCCGCAGCACGCGGCATCCGTCACCGCACCCCCCGCCCCCAGGCCCGGCACGCACAGCAAGGACACGCCATGAGCACCACCATTCCCGTCACGACGGCCGACGCCGAGCGGGGCATCCGCGACGCGGCATCGGTCGACCGCAGCATCCGCCTGATCACGACCGGCGCGGCCCGCGGCGAGACCTGCACGCCCGACCTCGCCCGGGGGCCCTGGGAGTTCGACCGCGGGCCGGCCGGGTACGGCCCGGGCTCGTCCATGGGCGACGTGATCCCGGCCGGCGCACCCCGCCAGGGCGCGCTGCCCGCCGAGTACCGCGAGGCGTCCGACGCCGAGCTCGACGAGCGCATCCGCGCGGCGAAGGCGACCCTCGGCGACCGCGTCGTCGTGCTCGGGCACTTCTACCAGCGCGACGAGGTCGTGCAGCACGCCGACTTCACGGGCGACTCCTTCCAGCTCGCCAACGCCGCGAAGTCCAAGCCGGACGCCGAGGCGATCGTCTTCTGCGGCGTGCACTTCATGGCCGAGACCGCCGACATGCTCTCCCGGCCCGAGCAGGCCGTGATCCTGCCGAACCTCGCCGCCGGCTGCTCGATGGCCGACATGGCCGACACGTCGAGCGTCGAGGAGTGCTGGGAGCAGCTCGAGGAGATCTACGGCGACCTGACCGCCGTCGACGAGACCGGCCGGGTGCCGGTCATCCCCGTCACGTACATGAACTCCTCGGCCGCGCTCAAGGGCTTCGTCGGCCGCAACGGCGGCATCGTGTGCACCTCGTCGAACGCGACCACGGTGCTCGAGTGGGCGTTCGAGCGCGGGCGGCGGGTGCTGTTCTTCCCCGACCAGCACCTCGGCCGCAACACGGCCAAGGCGATGGGCGTACCGCTCGAGGCCATGCCCATGTGGAACCCGCGCAAGCCGCTCGGCGGCAGCACGGCGGAGGAACTGCAGGACGCCCGCGTCATCCTCTGGCACGGGTTCTGCTCGGTGCACAAGCGCTTCACCGTCGACCAGATCGAGCAGGCCCGGCGCGACCACCCCGGCGTGCAGGTCATCGTGCACCCCGAGTGCCCGATGCCCGTCGTCGACGCCGCGGATGCCGCGGGCTCCACCGACTTCATCGTCAAGGCGATCCAGGCCACGCCCGCCGGCTCGACCTTCGCGATCGGCACCGAGATCAACCTCGTGCAGCGCCTCGCCGCCGAGCACCCGGAGCACACGATCTTCTGCCTCGACCCGGTGGTGTGCCCGTGCTCGACGATGTACCGCATCCACCCCGGCTACCTCGCCTGGGTGCTCGAGGAGCTCGTCGCCGGGCGCGTCGTCAACCGCATCGAGGTCGCCGACGACGTCGCCGAGCCCGCCCGCGTGGCCCTCGAGCGCATGCTCGCGGCGAAGCCGCCGGCATCCGTCACCGTGCCCGCGGGCTCGACCATCGCGGCGGCGACGGATGCCGCGGCCGCGCCCGTCGGAGCCTGACATGACCCGCGTGCTCGTCGTCGGCTCCGGCATCGCCGGGCTGTGGACGGCGATCCGGGCCGCCGAGGCGGGGTGCGACGTGACCGTCGTGACCAAGGCCGCCCTCGGCGACGGGGCCACCGGCTGGGCGCAGGGCGGGATCGCCGCGGCGATGTTCGCCGACGACGCTCCCGCGCGGCACGCGGCGGACACGCTCGCCGCCGGCGCCGGGCTCGGCGACCCGGAGGCGGTGCGCGTGCTCACCGGCGACGGCGCGGCGCGCATCCGCGACCTGATCCGCTTCGGCGTCTCGTTCGATCGCGACGACTCCGGACTCTCGCGCGGCCTCGAGGCGGCGCATACGCGCGCACGCATCCTGCACGCCGGCGGGGACGCGACGGGTGCGGCGATCCAGGCGGCGCTCGTCGCGACCGTGCGACGACGCGGGCTGCGCGTGCTCGAGCACACGACACTCGTCGACCTCGTCGTCGAGAGCGGTCGGGTTGTGGGAATCCGCGCCATCGCGGCGGAACGGGCGGGCGGTGCGTCGCCCTCGAAGAGCGACGCCGTCGTCGCGCTGCGGGCCGACGCCGTCGTGCTCGCGACCGGCGGAACCGGATGCCTCTACCGGCATACGACGAATCCGGACGTGGCGACGGGCGACGGCGTGGCCGCCGCGGCCCGCGCGGGTGCCGTCGTCGCCGACCTCGAGTTCGTGCAGTTCCACCCGACCGCGCTGGCGATCCCGGGGACCCCACTGATCTCGGAGGCCGTGCGCGGCGACGGCGCGGTGCTGCGCGACGCCGAGGGCCGCCGGTTCCTGCTCGAGGTCGACCCGCGCGGTGAGCTCGCGCCGCGCGACGTCGTCGCGCGCGCCGTGTGGCGCCGCATGGCCGAACAGGGCGGCGCTCCCGTCGTGCTCGACGCGACGCACCTCGGGGCCGACCGGCTCGCGGGGCGCTTCCCCGGCATCGACGCCGCCTGCCGCGCGGCGGGCTTCGACTGGTCCCGCGAGCCGGTCCCCGTGGTCCCCGCGGCGCACTACGCGATGGGCGGCGTCGCGACCGACCTCGACGGGCGGACGAGCCTGCCCGGCCTCTGGGCCGTCGGCGAGGTCGCCCGCACGGGCGTGCACGGCGCGAACCGGCTCGCCTCGAACTCCCTGCTCGAGGGCGCGGTGTTCGCCGAGCGCGCGGCGCGCGACCTCGCGTCGGCGGCCGCCGTTCCCGCGTCCGTACCGCCTGCAGGAGATCCGACGGGACACGCCGGGCCGGATGCCGCGGCCCGCGGCGTGTCGGAGCGGAACTCCTTCGACGCGCACCAGCCCGCCGCCGCCGTGGTCGATCGCGAGGCGCTGCAGGCGCTCATGTGGGAGCACGTCGGACTCGAGCGGGACGCGGCCGGGCTCGCCGCGGCATCCGCTCGCCTCGACGCCTGGCGCGCCCCCGACGTCGTCGACCGCCGCACCGCCGAGGACCGCAACCTGCTCGACCTCGCCCGACTCACGGTCGCCGCGGCACTCGCCCGCACCGCGAGCGTCGGCGCCCACACGCGTCGTGACGCCCCCGTCCCCGCACTCGAGAGGCAGGCCGCCTGATGACCGAACCCCGCGAGATCGAGCGCATCGTCACGATGGCGCTCGACGAGGACGCGCCGTGGGGCGACCTCACCGGCGAGACGCTCATCCCCGAGCAGGCGACCGCGACCGCCGAGATGGTCGCGCGCGAACCGGGCGTGTTCAGCGGCGCGCGCGTGGTCGAGGCGACGTTCCGGCTGGTCGACGCGCGCATCGCGGTCGAGGTGCTCGCCGCCGACAGCGACCGGTTCGCGGCGGGCGACGTGCTGGCGCGCGTGCAGGGCCCGGCCCGCGGCATCCTGCGCGCCGAGCGCGTCGCGCTGAACCTCGTGCAGCGGATGGCGGGCGTCGCCACGCTCACCGCACGCTACGTCGAGGCGGTCGCCGGCACACGCGCGCGCATCGTCGACACGCGGAAGACGACGCCGGGACTGCGCAGCCTCGAACGCCAGGCGGTGCGCGACGGCGGCGGGCGCAACCACCGCCGGTCGCTCTCCGACGCGGTCATGGCGAAGGACAACCACCTCGCGGTGCTCACCGCGGGCGGTGCCGACCTCGCCGCGGCGCTGCGCGAGGCGCGCGAGCGGATGCCGCACACCGCCCATCTCGAGGTCGAGGTCGACCGCGTCGACCAGATCGAGGCGGTGCTCGCGGGCGGGGCCGACACGATCATGCTCGACAACTTCTCGCTCGACGACCTGCGCACGGGCGTCGAGCTCATCGCCGGGCGGGCGATCGTCGAAGCGTCCGGGGGCGTGAACCTCGACACGGTCGCGGCGATCGCGGCGACCGGGGTCGACGTGATCTCGGTGGGCGCCCTCACCCACTCGGCGCGAGCGCTCGACCTCGGTCTCGACGTGGCGATCGAGGCGAGCGGTGCCGAGCCGGCGGATGCCGCGGCTGAGGGGTCGCCGTGATCTTCGCCGACCACGCCGCCACGACCCCGGTGCGCCGCGAGGCCGTCGAGGCGATGTGGCCGTTCCTGACGGGGGCGTTCGGCAACCCGTCCAGCCGGCACGGTCTGGGCGAGGAGGCGGCGCGGGCGCTCGCGTGGGCGCGCGACGAGGTCGCGGCGGTGGTCGGCTGCCGACCTGGCGACGTGGTGTTCACGTCGGGCGGCACCGAGGCCGACAACCTGGCCGTGAAGGGGCTCGCGCTCGCGAATCCGCGCGGCCGACACGTCGTCGTCTCGCCGGTCGAGCACGAGGCGGTGATCGCGGCGGCGGACGCCCTGCGCCGCCTGCACGGGTTCGAGGTCGACGAGGTCGAGGTCGATGCGACGGGCATGGTCACCACGGCGGCGCTCGAACGCGTCATCCGACCCGACACCGCGCTGGTGTCGGTGCAGCTCGCCAACAACGAGGTGGGCACCGTCAACCCGGTCGCCGAGCTCGCGGCCGCGGCGCACGCGGCGGGGGCGGTCATGCACACCGACGCCGTGCAGGCGGCCGGCTGGCTGCCGGTCTCCATCGGGGCGCTCGGGGTCGATGCGCTGTCGCTCGCCGGGCACAAGGTCGGCGCGCCGAAGGGCACCGGCGCGCTCGTCGTGCGCGGACGCCTCCCGCTCGAGCCGGTGCTGCACGGCGGCGGCCAGGAGCGGGGCCGACGATCCGGGACCGAGAACGTGGCCGGCGCGGTGGCGTTCGCGACGGCCCTGCGGCTCGCCGAGGCCGACCGGGCGGATGCCGCGGCGCGCGTCGCGGCGCTGACGGAGCGGTTCCGCGCCCGGGTCGCCTCGACGGTGCCGACGGCCACGCCGACCGGGCATCCCGACCGCCGCCTCCCGGGGACGGTCTCCTACGTCTTCCCCGGGACCGCGGGCGAGGCGGTCCTGCTCGAACTCGAACGTCGCGATGTCGTGGTCTCGAGCGGCTCGGCGTGCGCTGCCGGCAGCGACGAGCCGTCGCACGTGCTCACCGCGATGGGGTTCGATCCGGACCTCGCGCGCACGGCCGTGCGCTTCTCGTTCGGTGCGGCGGCCACCGAGGCTGACGTCGACGGCGCCGCCGCCGCCCTCGCCGACGCGGTGTCGGCGGTCCGCGATATCGTCCGCTGACCGGCCTGCCTCCCCTACGAGGCGCATGCATGCGCATGGTTCGGCGGAAACGGGAATAGCGCGCCTCCGGATCTCGGTTGCATCTCGCGTTCGCCGTCGCCATCCCCGCATGGGCGCGGGCCGGCGACGCGACGCACACGATCGAGACAGACGAGGACGCCCGTGACCGAACGCACCGCACCCGAGGCCGGCTCGATCACGATGCCGCCCGGCGACGCCGCCCTCGGATCCGAGGAGGCGATGCCCGGCTCGCGGCATCCGGCCACGCCGGCCCCGCCGACCTCGCCGACCGATCGCGAGGCGCGCGACACGCGGGTGATCTGGCTGCTGCTCGCGGCGACGTTCGTCGTGTTCCTCAACGAGACGATCATGAGCGTCGCGATCCCCGAGCTGGTCGACGACCTCGGCGTCACGCTCACCGCGGCGCAGTGGCTCACGACCGCCTTCATGCTCACGATGGCCGTCGTGATCCCGATCACCGGGTTCCTGCTGCAGCGGTTCCGCACCCGCCCCGTCTTCGGCACCGCGATGAGCCTCTTCTCGGCGGGCACGCTGCTCGCCGCGCTCGCACCCGGCTTCGAGGTGCTCCTCGCGGCGCGCATCGTGCAGGCGACCGGCACCGCGATCATGATGCCGCTGCTCATGACCACGCTCATGACGCTCGTGGCCCCGTCCGATCGCGGCCGCATCATGGGCCGCGTGTCGATCGTGATGTCGGTCGCGCCCGCCATCGGCCCGGCGATCTCCGGGTTGATCCTCAACTCGCTCGGCTGGCGGTACATGTTCTGGCTGGTCCTGCCGATCGCCGTCGCGATGCTCGTGATCGGCCTGCGGCGCGTGACCGACGTCGGCCAGACGCGCGTCTTCCCCATCGACCTCGGCTCGGTCGTGCTCTCCGCGTTCGGCTTCGGCGGCCTCGTGTACGGGCTCAGCCTGGTCGGCGGCGTCGTGAGCGGTCGAGCGCCTGGCGACACCGTGCCGATGTGGCTCGCGCTCGCGATCGGTGCCGTCGGCGTGCTCGCGTTCATCCTGCGCCAGGTCGCCCTGCAGCGCACCGATCGAGCGCTGCTCGACCTGCGCACCTTCCGGACCCGGAACTTCGCGGTGTCGATCGCGATGATGGCGGTGATGATGGCGGCGCTGTTCGGCACGATCATCCTCCTGCCCATCTACCTCCAGGACGTGCTCGGCCTCGAGCCGCTCGCGACCGGCCTCCTGGTCCTGCCGGGCGGCCTCGTCATGGGCCTGCTCGGCCCCACGGTGGGGCGCCTCTACGACCGGGTGGGCCCGACGCCGCTGCTCGTGCCCGGCAGCATCGTGGTGAGCGGCGTGCTGTGGTCGCTCACGCTCGTGACCGAGACGACGCCCCCGTGGATGGTCCTCGTCGCGCACGTGACGCTCTCGACGGCGCTCGCCTTCATGTTCACCCCGCTGTTCACGAGCGCCCTCGGCTCGGTCGAGCCGCGCCTGTACTCGCACGGGTCGGCCATCGTCGGCACGCTCCAGCAGGTCGCCGGAGCGGCGGGCACCGCGATGTTCATCACGGTCATGACCGCCACGGCGGCCACCGCCGAGGCGGGCGGCACCGATGCGATCGCGGCGCAGGCCGCGGGAGTGCGTGCGGCGTTCCTCGTCGGCGCCATCGTGTCGGTCTTCGCGATCGTCGGAGCGACGATGGTCCGTCGCCCGGCCGACATGGTCCAGGCGCCCGCCGCGCACTGAACGACGTCAGCCGGCCGTCGGCGTCAGCCGCAGTCGGGGCGGCAGGTGCGCTGCGAGATCGCGTCGACCAGCACCGTGCCGAGGTCCTCGGGCTGCGCCGCCGAGTACGCGCCGCCCTTGGTGGCCTTGGCGATCTGCTGCATGGCCTGGAGGTCGGTGTCGGGTCCGAAGCCGATCATGATGACCGGAACCGGCTGGTTGGGATCGTCCATCTTCGCGAGCTCCGCGAGGAGCTGCTCGAGGCTGATGCCGTTCTCGTCCTCGTTCTTGCCGTCGGTGATGACGAGCACCGAGTTGACCTTCTCGGGGTCGTAGGTCTCGCGCACGCGCTTCACCGCGTCGAGCGTGGTGTCGTAGAGGCCGGTCGCGCCGCCCAGTCGCGAGGGCAGGGACTGGATGATCCCGGCGATGCGCTGCGTGTGCGCAGCGTCGGCGAGCGGGGCGATCGGGGCGACGTCCTCGTAGTCGAGGTTGCCGTTGCGGGCCGTCGAGAACAGCCAGACGCCCAGCTCGGCCTCGCCGGAGAACTTCTGGACCGCTCCCATCGCGGCCTGCTGGAACACGTCGATGCGGCGGAGTCCGTTCGCCGCGGGGTCCTGCATCGACCCGGAGACGTCGATGACCGCGAGCATGCGACCGCGCATGGTCAGCACACCCCACGACCGCAGGATCTCGATCTGGGAAGCCCCGTCGAGCTCGCCCTGCGCGGGCGGCGCGGTCGCGGCCACCCCGCGGGCCTCGAGCTCGCCGGTGCCGTCGGGGGCGCGGAAGCCCGCCTCGGCGAAGTGGTCGCCGGCCTTCGAGAGCGCCGTGCGGAACGCGTCGAGGTTCTCGGTCCGTTCCTTCGCCATGCGGACGAAGGGGTAGTCGAGGGCCACGGTGCCCTCGGTGGGGTAGGCCGCGACGAGCGGCTCCGCCGACTTGTCGGCGTTGTGCGCCACGACCCGCGCTTCGCTGGTGAGCGTGATCATCGGCGTGGACGACGAGGTGACGGTGGCCATGGCGGCATCCGTCGACGCGGGGATCGACTTGCTGAGCGCGATCATCGCACCGGCGAACTGGCGCGGGTCGTCGGGCGAGGTCTGCCCCTTCAGCGCGTACAGGCTCGCGAGGCTCGCGGCGGATGCCTCGGGGTCGGGCAGCAGCGCGGGGAGCTGGCCGCTCAGCACGCGGGCCCAGCTCACGGGCTCCTTCGCCAGTTCCTCGGCGTCGGACGCGGCCGCCGCGAACACGATGGGCGACGACACGATGGAGTCGCCGACCTCGAGGACCGGCGCGCCGAGGCCGAGCGACGTGGCCGTCGCGCGCGTGCGATCGATCCACACGGTCGAGTCGGGGATCCAGACGTCGGCGTCGGCGGTGCCGGCGGCGACGGATGCCGCGGTGTCGGCCGAGTCCTGCGCGCGCACCTCGGTCACGACGCATCGCTTCGGGTCGGCGTCGAAGTCCTCGGCGAGCTGGGCCACCGACTTGGCGATCGACGTGTCGGCGACGACGACGACCTGCTCCGGCTCGTCGCACGCCGGTTGGTCGGCGGCCGCGAGGAGCGGGTTCAGGTGACCGCCCACCCACAGGTAGACGCCGGACGCGACGAGGGCGATGACCGCCACGCCGGCACCGACGGACAGGATGAATCGGCGGCTCGGCGCCTTCGCCGGAGCCGCGACGCTGTGACGTCCCACGGGGCACTCCAAGTTGAACGGCCGCGCGGGGGAGCGCGCCGATCCCAGTCTGAACGGGTTCCCCCGTTCAGGGGGAAGGGTGCTGACAGCATATGCGAACATGAGCGAATGGCGAACTCGGCCGACGGCGCCGCAGCCGGGCACGGGACCGGAGCGTGATCCGGTTCGCCGACCGGCGTGACGCGGGCCGCCGGCTCGCGGAATCGGTCGCGCGGCTGGACCTCGGCGACGCCGTCGTCCTCGGGCTCCCACGCGGCGGCGTCCCGGTCGCCGACGAGGTCGCCCGCGTCCTCGGCGCTCCGCTCGACGTGCTCGTGGTCCGCAAGCTCGGACTCCCCTCGCGGCCCGAGGTCGCCATGGGCGCCGTCGGCGAGGAGGATGCCGAGATCGTGAACGAGGACGTCGTCGGCCTCGGCCGCGTGACGCCCGGGGAGTTCGCCGGTGTCGAGCGCCGGGAGCGGGCCGAGCTCGAGGCCCGGGTGCGACGCTTCCGGGGAGACCGACCGCCCGTTCCGCTCGCCGGACGCACCGCGGTCGTCGTCGACGACGGCGTCGCGACCGGGGCGACGGCCCGGGTCGCCTGTCGGGTCGCCCGTGAGCGCGGTGCGGTGCGGGTCGTGCTGGCGGTGCCCGTGGCCTCGCCGCGGGCGCTCGAGGGCATCCCGGAGGCGGACGAGGTGGTGTGCCTCGAGGCGCCGCCGGGCTTCATGTCGGTGGGCATGCACTATCTCGACTTCCGGCAGACGGAGGACCGCGAGGTGTCCGACGTCCTCGCTCGCGCGCACGCCCGCCGCCGCGGTCAGGACGACTCGCCGACGCCCTGAGCACAGCCGGAGCACGCCGCGCAACCCCGTTCACGTCGCGGCCCGTCCGCGGTTGAGTGTGTTCGAGCCCGAACGGGAAGGTGGAACAACCGTGGAGATGGACACCAGCACCATCATCTGGATCGTCGTCGGCGTGATCGCCCTCATCGCCCTCATCGCCGTCATCGCCTGGATCGCGAGCTCCAACCGGCGTCGCGAGAAGCAGGTCGAGGGCCGGCGCCACGAGGCCGCGGAGATGCGCGATCGAGCGGCCGAGGTCGAAGAGGCCGCGCGCGAACGCGAGGTCCGCGCGGCGAAGGCGGACGCCGCTGCCCGCGACGCGCAGGCCAAGGCGGCGGAGGCGCAGCTCGAGGCCGAGCGCCTGGCCGACCGCAGCCGCGAGCACCGCTCCGATGCGGATCGGCTGCGTGCCGAGCGCGATGAGCACGCGCGCGGCGCGGAAGCCGTGGACCCGGATGTCCTCGACGGCGGCGACCGCACGCCGTCCGAAGGCGAACCGCGCCGCTAGTCCGCGGTCCCGACCCCGGTCATCCGAACACGTGACGGATGCCGAGGGCCTCGTCGACGCCGGCGTGCACGTCGTCGAGGCAGCATCCGTTCGGGCATCGATACGAACTGACGGCCAGGCCGGCGTCGCCCATCGTGGGGACGACGGTCACGAGCGCGGCGGCGGTCGCACCGCAGTCGGGGCAGGTCACGCGGGTCCATCGATCGGTCACGGGTGCGTCTCCTCGGGGTCGTCGGTGGCGTCGGTACTGTCGGTGCGGTCGGTGCTGTCGGTGTCGTCGGCGGTCTCGGCGGTTTCGGTGTCGGTCCCCGGCCGGACCGTCCCCTCGCCGGTCGCGAGGCCCTCCCCGAGCGAGGCGAGCTCGGCGTCGAGGTCGTCCTCGGCGGTCCAGGCCGCGGTGAGGACCTCGCCCGCGCCGTGGGTGAGGTCGATCAGGCCCACGAGCAGGTCGCGGAGGCTGCGCGAGCCGAGGAGCCGGACCTGGTCGAGCGGCGTGAGCGGCGCGATCCCCGCGAGCTGCCACGCGGATGCCACGGGGTCGTCGCTGAGTCCCACGTCCGCGTCCCACGGCAGCTCGACGAACTCGCTCGCCCTGGCGATCGTCCGCCGGACGACGAGTTCGGCCTGCGCCAGGAGCGGGGCGAGCGACGGATCCCATTCGAGCTCGGGCACGTCGCGGACGATGGCCGCGGGATGCGGATCGTCGTCGAGCCACTCGACGACCTCGATGCGCCGACCGCCGCGCGCGAGGACGGCGAGCATCCCGTCGGTCTCGCCGAGTTCGGTCACCTCCGCGACCGTCCCGTGACGGAAGCGTCGCTGGGCCTCCGCGCCCGCGGCCTCGCGTCCGCTCTCGATGAGCACGACGCCGAACTCGGCGGGGCGGGCGCCGAGCACGCGCGACATCATCACGAGGTAGCGCTCCTCGAACACGCGCAGCGCGAGCGGCATGTGCGGGAACAGCACGCTGCCGAGCGGGAACATCGCGAACGGGGCCATGCGGCGAGTGAACCACCGTGCGGCTGGGAACGGGGCCCGAATCAGCGGCCTCGCGGCATCCCCTCAGCCCTACTTCAGCAGCCGGGAGCGCACGCGGTCGGCGAGCGGCTTGCCGCCCGTCTGGCAGGTCGGGCAGTACTGGAACGTCGAGTCGTGGAACTCGACCTGTCGGATCGTGTCGCCGCAGACCGGACACGCCTCGCCGGTCCGGCCGTGGACGCGCAGGCGTCGGCGCTTGGCGTCCTTCAGTTCGGCGGCGGGCCGCCCGGATGCCTCGGCGAGCGCCTCCCCGAGGGTCTCCCGCATCGCCGCGTAGAGCCGCGCGACCTCGTCGGGCGTGAGGGACGCGGCGAGCTTGTACGGCGACATCTTCGCGGCGTGGAGGATCTCGTCGGAGTACGCGTTGCCGATGCCCGCGAGGGGTGCGCCGGCCGGCGAGCAGGGCGGCGAACTCGTCAGGACCGAACCCCTCGGTCATGGGATCGGGACCCAGTCGGGCGATGCCCGGCACCTGCTCCGGATCGCGGACCACGTACACCGCGAGCGACTTCTTGGTGCCGGCCTCGGTCAGGTCGAACCCGGAGCCGTCGTCGAGGCGGACGCGCAGGGCGATGGGCGACTTGCCCGGACGGAGCACGGTCGCGGGCACCTCGTCGTACCAGCGCAACCACCCGGCGCGCGCGAGGTGGAAGGCGAGGTGCAGCGAGTCGGCAGCTCCGGCGTCGGCATCCGCGCCGAACTCGAGGTCGAGGAACTTGCCGTGCCGGGAGACCGCGGTGACGGTTCGTCCCTCGAGCGCCTGGAGCGGCGGGTCGAACGTCTTCAGCGCGGAGATCGCCGCCACGCGTGCCGAGGCGACGGCACGCCCGACCGCGCGCTCGCGGAGGAACCCGGCGAGCGCCTCGACCTCGGGCATCTCCGGCACTCCCCCATCGTGTCACCGGGGGCCGACATCCGCACGGCTTCGGGCGGCGGGATGCGTCGCGACGTGGGCCGGGGGCGTCTAGGACGGGCCGACGGCCGACTCCGCGGCATCCGTCGTCTCGCCGTCGATGGCGCGCAGGGCGTCGACGAGATCCGGCGTGAGCTGCAGCCCGCGGACCGCGTTCGCCGCCATCATGAGGCGGTTCATCCAGCGCCGGTCGAGGCGGGGCTCCTCGTCAGTGTCGTACTGGGCGAGGATCGGCATGGTGGGGTTCACCATGACCTCGTCGTGGTGGCCGTCGTCGGCGACCCAGCCGACGATCACGGGCTCGCGCACCCGCATCTTCGCGATGACCACCGCGTGGACGTGCGCGAGCACGTCGTCCGGGAGGTCGATCCGGACGATGCGGCCGAGCATGAGATTGCCCAAGGTGGTCCTTCCGATGCGGGGGAATCGGTCAGGCCGCCGGTCGCCCGGAAGCTTCCGGGGTGTGCACGGTCGAACTCGTGCGCGGACCGACGGCCTGTCACGGGCTTCGGGTGCCCGCGCAGTCATGTCTATGCACTGGATCGCGATCCGGGGAGGGTCTTGACACGGGTCGTCCGCCCATGGCATGGGCACCCGGGCGTTCGGCACCGTATGATCCCGCTGTGGACCCGAACATCGCGCGGCAGGTGCTGCGCCTCGACGCCGTCGCCCCCCTCTCCCCCGCGATCGTGGAGGACGCCTTCGCCCGCGAGTCGTGGGAGCGCCATCCGTCGCGGTATCCGGATGCCGAGGGACGCGCCTCGGCCGAGGCGTGGGCGGCCACGCTCGCCGAGGCGCGCGCGGTCCTGCTCCGCGAGGCGGGGTCCGCGGCCGTGGGCGCGTGGCCGGGGTCGACGGATGCCGCGGTGCCGGCGCCGGCCCGACGCGGACTCTCCCGCGGCGCGGTCGTCGGCATCGTCGCCGGCTCCGTCGCACTGCTCGCCGTGCTGACGGCGGCCGGGATCGGCGCGGCGCAGCTCGCGACGACCGCGTTCGAGCAGGCCCGCGTCGCCGCCGAGGAGGACGCCGCTCCGCGCGCGGACGGCGACGCCGGCAGCACCGGCGCCGGCGACGACGCGGCGGCCGCCGACGAGCCCGCCGACCTGGAGCGCTTCGAGGCGGACGAGACCTCCTTCACCTTCCCCGCAGCGCTCGAGATGTACGCCGACGGCCGCTACGACGGCCGGTGCGGGCTCGAGCATCTCGAGGGGTGCTGGGAGGGGGCGCTGTTCGTCGAGGCGGACTGCGCGACCCTCGAGATCGAGCTCGGCTTCACCAACGACGAGGACGTCTGGGCCCCCGCCGACGAGACGCGGACCCTCACCGAGACCGGCGTGGTCGCGGGCGAGGCGCTGCCCGTGGTGTTCGGCAACGACGCCTACGACTTCGGGTGGATCCAGGACGTGCGCTGCATCGCGGCGGCGAGCTGACGCAGTCCGGATCGCACGCCGGATCGGGTCGCGCGGTCAGTTCACGGCGTGGGCGGCGTCGAGCAGCGAGGTGAGCTCGTCGCGGAGCCGCTCGAGGCGCTCGACCGAGTAGCCGAGGCGCTCGACGACCTCGCCGGGGACTCGGAGCGCCTGTTCGCGCAACGCCGTGCCCTCCTCGGTCAGCGCGATGTCGACGGCGCGCTCGTCGGCGGCGCTGCGCGACCGGGTCACGAGGCAGGCCGCTTCGAGCCGGCCGATCAGGGGGCTCACCGTCGCGGGTTCGAGGTGGAGCCGTTCGGCGACCTCGCGCAGGCGCTGCGGGCTCCGTTCCCACAGCGCGAGCAGCACGAGGTACTGCGGGTGGGTGATGCCGAGCGGTTCGAGCGAGGGCCGATAGAGCCGCACCACCTCGCGGCTCGTGGCCGCGAGCGCGAAGCAGAGCTGGCGGTCGAGTTCGAGCGGATCGGTCATGATCCCAGAATAGCGAGTACACTAACTGTTCGTGCACGAACAGAAGCTGCCCAACCCGTGGCGCGACGTCCCGGGCTTCTGGGCGCGCGTGAGCCGCGTGCTGTACCCGTTCGCGGGGCCCGCCGAGGTCGGCATCGGCCGACCGGAGGAGCCGTACCGCCCTCCGGCCGATCCCACCTGCCCGGTGTGCGGCGCGTCCATGGCCGAGCACCGCATCGAACGCGGCGACGCCACGACGCCGACCCGCCTGCACTGCCCGACCGGAGACGGCCGAGCTGCGTGATCGGCGCGGCGCCTCGGACTCGATCGAGGCGCCGCGCCGAGGATCACCCGAGCGTCACGCCGCGTGCGGAGAGGAACGGCACGGGGTCGATGCGGGTGCCGTTCTGGTACACCTCGAAGTGCAGGTGGCATCCGGTCGACGCGCCCGTGGTTCCCGAGTACCCGATCAACTGGCCGACCGAGACGGTCTGGCCCACCTTCACGCGTATGCCCCCGTCGACCAGGTGCGCGTAGCCCGTATCGATGCTCGAGGCATGCGCGATCTTGATGAAGTTGCCGTAGGTGCCCACCCAGCCGGCCGTGCTCACCTTGCCGGACGTGGCGGCGTAGATCGGCGCGTTGCAGCCGGTCGCGATGTCGACGCCCGCGTGGAACGACGACGTGCAGCCGCCCGAGGTGCAGATGGGCTCGCGAGGTCCGAACGTGCTGGTGATGCGCCCGTTCGCGGGCTTCGCCCAGTCGGTCGCGCACGCCGTGTTCTGGGCCACGGCGTCGCCCACGACTCCCGTGCTGCCGAGGATCACCCGGGCCGGCGGCGCCATCTCACGGAGCGCGTTCCACGCCGGGTACGGGATGCACGTCGCCCGGGTCAGGTACAGCGGCGACCCGAGCGCGCCGGCGAGCGCGGCGCCCGAGAGCGCGTCGGCGAAGTCGATGCCCGTCGCGAGGAAGGCGCTCCCGACCGCCGACGACGTGCTGCGGAAGACGGCCTGGTTGATCGCCGTCGCGGTGAGGTACCGATCGGCGCCCTCATGGCGGAGCACCGTGAAGCCCTCGGAGGAGAGCTGCTTGGCGATGCCCTCGCTGACCGCGCCCGCGCTGCCGGCGATGCGGACCGTGCGCACGCCGAGCGACTTCATCGCGGTGATCGTGCTGGATCGGGCGGACTGCGCGAGACCTTCGACGAGGAACACCGGTGCGCCGATCGCGCCGGCCGCAGCGGATGCCGCGAGCGCATCGGGGAAGTCCGCGCCGGTCGCGATGAAGGCCTCCGTCGCGCTCGTGAAGGCGCTGCCGACGACGAGTTCGCCGGTCTGGTATCGATCGTTCCCGCCGGACCGGCTGATCTGCGGTGTCAGGCCGGCGAGCTGGTCGTAGACCGCCGGGGTGATGACGGCATCGCTGCCGGCGACCACGATGCGCTTGGGTGCCAGGCGGACGATCTCGGTCCGCACGACCTCGGGGATGGCGTCGCCGCGGGTCAGGAGCAGCGGCCCGCCCGCCTTCGCCGCGGCGGCGGCGGCGGTCAGTCCGTCCGGGAAGTTGAGGCCGGTGGCCACGTACAGGACGGGGACGCCCGCGGCGAACCGCTTCGAGATGGCCACGGCCGTCTCGTACCGGTCGGCGCCGGCGAGCCGGTGCACGCCCGTGCCGAAGGCCTCGATGACCGGCTCGGCCGTCGTCGTCGCAGACATCATGGTGGTGGTCTGCTCGGTCGTGCTGCCGGCGGACGACTGGGTCGTCTGCTCGGTGGTCTTCGGGCTCGAGTCGGCCGGCTTCTTCGGCGACGTGGTCTCCGCGGGTGCGCCGGATGCCGGGCCGGAGACCGTCGGCGCCGGCGTCGTGGGAACCGGCGTGGGCGCCGGCTGGGTCGTCGGTGGAGCCGACGCGACCACCTGCTGATCCGACCCTGCGACGGGCTCCTCCGCCTGTGCCGGCACAGCCGTGCCGAACACGAGCGCGATCGCCGCGGCGACCCCCGTCACCGCCCGAACGCGGATCCAACCAGCCATCTTCGCCTCCCCCCGGAGCGAGCGTGCGCGAGGGGAATCGCGCGACGCTCGTCATCGCAGTGTAGGGGGCGATGGCGAAAGTGTGAAGTTCACGTAGAACGTTCGTCTTGAACCGATCAGATTACGAAGCGGGCATCCGCCGTCGCGTGAAGGCGGACGGCGTGTCGCGGAACGGCTCCCGAGTGGTCGCTCGTCCCGCCGCGCAGGGTCCGGGCGCGTGGTCTCGGCTCACGCTAGCGCGCCGGCCTTCCGCTCGTCTTGTCCCATCTTGTGAGGACCGACGGTCGCGCCGGTCGACGTGCACGACGCACGCATCCCCTGCACGGCGCCGCGCGGCTCGGACATTCCGTTCCCGACATGCGAGGTCGCGTACGGTGGCCGGATGCTCCGACGATTCATCTCCCGCGTCTACTGGGCCTGCAGCAGGTGGACGCTCGCGGGTGAGCCGGCTCCCGACCGGCCGTCGGTGCTGATCGGCGCCCCGCACACGTCGAACTGGGATTTCGTGCTCATGCTCGCCATCGCGTGGCGGTACGGCATCGACATCCGCTGGCTCGGCAAGAAGAGCCTGTTCCGCGGATGGCGCGGGTCGATCATGCGCCGGATCGGCGGCATCCCGGTCGATCGCGACGACCCCAGCCGCGTCGTCGGCGAGGTCGTCGAGCGGATCCGCGACGGCGAGGTGTTCGGCCTCGTCGTCACGCCGGACGGCACGCGTGGGGCGAACGAGTACTGGAAGTCGGGCTTCTACCGCATCGCGAGGGAGACCGGGCTTCCGGTGACCCTCGGCTTCGTCGACCGCACCACGATGACCACGGGCCTCGGACCGACGTTCGACCTGACCGGCGACGTCCCGGCCGACATGGACCGGATCCGGGCGTTCTACGCCGACAAGGCCGGCCTGCGGCCGCACCTGCGCACCGAGCCGCGCCTGCGTGACGAGCGCCGCACGGCGTAGCGCGAGGGTCAGTCGTCGAGCCGGAAGCCGACCTTCAGCGTCACCTGGAAGTGCGCGATGTTCCCACCCTCGACGTGACCGCGAGTGGAGATCACCTCGAACCAGTCGACGTTCCTGAGCGTCGAGGTCGCCCGTGCGATGGCGTTCCGGATGGCGGCGTCCTGGCTCTCGGAGGAGCTTCCGACGATTTCGGTGACGCGGTAGACGTGGTCGTGCATGGCCGGCTCCTGACTTCCCCGCGTCGGCGCGGGATTCCTCGACCCTAGTCGCGCATGCGGCCGAGCGACAGGATCACTCGACGGAGAAGTCGAGACTCGACTCCGCGACCGCGATGACCGACCACGTGCCGCCGTCGGCGTCGGTGAACTCGTACGCCGGCACCACCAGGACGCTGCCGTCGGGCTGCCACTGGCTCGCGAGCCCGAGCCGCGCCTCGACGATCTCCACGTCGTTCACGGGCCACGACACGGCGACGCCGGGCTCCGGTGCCGCGGGCGGCTCGGTCGGCGGCACCCACTCCGGCATGTCGGTCACGGGCAGGTCGCGCGCCTCGGCGGGCAGCGCGATCATCGTCGACGCGAACCGAGGGTCGGACAGCCGCTCGAACGCCTCCTGCTCGCTCACCACGGGGTAGTCGCCGAGTTCGACGAGGTCCGCGAGCATGCCGGACGCGCTGACGATGCCGCGGTCCGACAGTTCGACGCCCCAGGCCTGGTCGATCCGCTGGCCGTCCACGACGGGCCAGGCCTGCGCCGTGCGCGTCAGGGCACCCTCCCACGTCTCCGAGGCGAACTCGAACGCGCCGGCGTCGCGCCCGGTGGACTCGATCAGGGAGCGCAGCGCGTCGATCGCCGCCTGCTCGCTCGGGATCTCCCCGGTCGGCTCGCAGGTCTCCGCGCCGTCGCCGCACTGCCACGGGCTGTTCGTCGGATCGGAGTACCAGAATCCGAGCGTGCCGTCGAGCGACACCCCGAGCGCGGGGCCGGTGCCGTCCTTCGGCCCGACCGACCAGGATCCGTCCGCGAGTTCCGGCGCGCCCTCGACACCGAGGGCCCCCGCCAGTGCGGCGACGGTGTCGGCATCGGATGCCGCGCGAGCGTCGTACCCGTAAGCCGCTGCCGTTCCGCTCGAGGTCGAGAGTCCCGACGCGCTGAACGAGTTGCGCCCGCCGCCCCATGACGGCCAGCTCATCCCCTGGGCGCCGGGCTCCGGCATCATCCGGTCGCCGGTCGCGATCTCGGGCATGGCGCCGCCCTCGGTCGCCGCACCGTCGGGCGGGCCCTGCAGGGAGATCGGCGGCGCGGCTCCCCCGGCGAGATCGGCCGGACCCGCGGTGGCGGAGCCGATGCCGTACCCGACCGCGCCGACGACGACGATCGCGGCGGCCGCTGCAGCCACCGGCATCCACGCCGGTCGCCGGCGCGCCCGCTCCGCGGTGAGGTCGGCGACGGGGGCCGATCCGCCCGTCTCGGCCGCGGCCCGCGCCACGACCTCGTCGGCGAACCCGTCACGGGCCTCGACGCCCGCAGCCGGGTCCGCGGCGCGCAGCCGTTCCATCGGGTCGCGCTGGTCGTCGTTCATGTCGATCACCTTCCGTGGCATCCGCTCTCACCCATGCCTGTGTGCCGCGTGAGCCGAACCTTGCAGGAGTCGCTAGAACGACATCCGCTCGCCCCACGCCTCGCGCAGGCGCTTGCGGGCCCGCGAGAGCGCGGCGTCGGCGCCCGACCGCGAGATGCCGAGGACCTGCGCGAGCTCCTCGCCGTCGAGGCCCTCCCACGCGTGCAGCAGGAGGATGCGCCGGTCGCGTTCGCCCACGCTCATGAGCGCGCCGCGCAGTTCGTCGTCGAACAGGGCGCTGAGCTCGGGATCGGTGCGCACGCGTGCGTCACCGGCGTCGGGCACCTCGTCGACGGGGAGGTCGACGAGCTTGCGGCGGTGGTTCGCGAGCGTGAAGCCCGCCGTGCGGTACAGCCAGGGCAGCACGGCTTCGCGGGGCACGTCGTCGCGCCGGCGCCACGCGGTCGCGAACACCTCGGCGGCGAGATCCTCCGCGTCCTGGCGGGACCCGCGGCGAGCGAAGTACTTCACCAGCGCCGTCGAGTGCTCGCGCACCACGCCCGTGAACCACGCGAGCGCATCGGTGCCGTCCTCGACCGGCTGCGGCTCGGCGCGGTCGGGCATCGGCTCCCCCAGGGTCGAATCGGCGTCTGCGGCGTCGGTGCTGGCGATCCTCACACCCTGCCTGTGTCGCGACTGCGCCGAGTCTTGCACGGCGCGCACGCCCCGAAGATCACGGATCGGTCGCGATCGGGGAACCCGTCGCTCCAGCGGACCACGCCTTGAGCCGCGGCAGGACGCGCGAGTACCCTCTCCGCATGTCGGCGGTCCCGGTGGAGGTGTGGGGCTCCGGCGAGCGCGTCGTGCTCGTCCACGGATCGCTCGCGACCGGTCCGGCCGAGTGGGCGGCGCAGCGACCCCTCGCCGATCACGGCTACGAACTCGTGATCCCGACGCGACGGGCGTACGCCGGCGAGCCCGGCGCCGTCGGCGAGGACTTCCTCACCGACGGCGACGACGTGGCCGCGCTGCTCGGCGACGGCGCCCACCTCGTCGGCCACTCGTACGGCGGCCTCGTGGCGATGGTCGCTGCGGCACGACGACCGCAGGCGGTGCGCACCCTGGTGCTCGCCGAACCCCCGGCATTCGACGCGGCCTCCACGCACCCGGCGGTGCGACGGCTGCGACGCGACATCGAGCAGGCGCTCGAATCGGCGGGAGACGACCGCGAGTTCCTCGACGGGTTCCTCGAACTGGTCGGATCGCCGGTCGACGAGATCCCGGCCGACGTCATGCGCGACCTGACCGCACTGGTCCCGGCGCTACGCCGCGCGCGTCAGCCGTGGTCGGGCGCGATCCCCGTCGAGGAGGTGCGCGACGCGGCGTTCCCCACGGTGGTCGTCTCCGGCGACCATCACGAGGCGTTCACGGCCATGTGCGACGGGCTCGCCCGCGACCTCGGCGCCGACCACCGGACGGTGACCGGCGCCGGACACGAGATCCAGCTCGCCGCCGCCGACTTCAACGCCCTGCTGCTCGCCCTCTGGCGATCGACGGCTCCGCAGTGAGCGGATGCCGCGTCAGACGTTGAAGCGGAACTCCACCACGTCGCCGTCCTGCATGACGTAGTCCTTGCCCTCCATGCGGGCCTTGCCGCGCGCGCGGGCCTCGGCGACCGAGCCAGCGTGGACGAGGTCGTCGAACGAGATGACCTCGGCCTTGATGAAGCCCTTCTCGAAGTCGGTGTGGATGACCCCGGCCGCCTGCGGCGCCTTCCAGCCCTTGCGGATGGTCCAGGCGCGCGACTCCTTGGGGCCGGCGGTGAGGTAGGTCTGCAGTCCGAGCGTGTCGAAGCCGACGCGCGCGAGCTGGTCGAGGCCCGACTCCTCCTGGCCGGTCGACGCGAGCAGCTCCGCGGCATCCGCCGGGTCGAGGTCGATGAGCTCGGACTCGATCTTCGCGTCGAGGAAGACCGCCTCGGCGGGCGCAACGAGTGCGGCGAGTTCCGCCTTGCGGGCTGCATCCGTCAGCACCGCCTCGTCGACGTTGAAGACGTAGATGAAGGGCTTGGCCGTGAGCAGGCCCAGCTCGGCGATGGGTGCGAGGTCGACGGATGCCGCGGACAGCGGCGTGCCCTGCTGCAGCACCTCCTGCGCCTCCTTCGCCGCGGCGAGCACCGACGGGTCGAGCTTCTTGCCCTTGACCTCCTTCTCGTAGCGCGTGATGGCGCGCTCGAGCGTCTCGAGGTCGGCGAGGATGAGCTCGGTGTTGATGGTCTCCATGTCGTTCTTCGGGTCGACGGCGCCGTCGACGTGCACGACGTCGGAGTCCTCGAATCCGCGCACGACCTGCGCGATCGCGTCGGCCTCGCGGATGTTGGCGAGGAACTTGTTGCCGAGCCCCTCGCCCTCGCTCGCGCCCTTGACGATGCCGGCGATGTCGACGAACGACACGGCCGCGGGGAGGATGCGCTCGGAGCCGAAGATCTCGGCGAGCTGCTCGAGTCGCGGGTCGGGCAGGTTCACCACGCCGACGTTCGGCTCGATCGTCGCGAACGGGTAGTTCGCGGCGAGCACCTGGTTCTTGGTGAGGGCGTTGAAGAGCGTCGACTTGCCGACGTTCGGGAGACCGACGATTCCGATGGTGAGAGCCACGGGGGTCAATCGTACCCCGCGGGTCCCGCGTCCCCCGCGCGTCTCGGTGCGGTCCCTGATGCGGCGGCGGATGCCGGGACGTAGCGTCGCCGGAGCGGGGAACGACTCCCCGCTCGACTGCGCATGGAGCGCACACCGGGAGGGGTACGGATGCTGCAGGGAGGACGTGCCGCCGTCGAGGCGCACGCGGAGGCGCAGGTGAAGCCGATCGTCGCCGTGGGCTCGGCCACCACGGTGCGGGTCGTGCTGACCGCCGCCCCGCACGCCTCGGGCCGAGCCGCGGATGGCACGGCGACCGGCGGCCGCGCGGTCGAGCCGGCCACCCGTCACCTGTCGGTCAGCGTGGAGCCGCACGGCCTGAAGCTCGCGCTCGGCGTCCGCCGCACGCGCTCGCTGCGGCTCTCCCCCGGCGGGCGCGCCGCCGCGACGTTCCGCCTCGTCGGCGTCGAGCCGGGCCCGGGAGCCGTGCCGGTCGTGATCCGCAGCGACGACGGCGACCCGCTCGCGACGCTGCAGTTGACGGTCGAGGTGGTCGGCTCCGGCGATCACGACCAGACGGGCGTGGCTCGCGTGTCCGCGGTGGTCCCCGCCCGTCCGGTCCTCGCGGAATCCGCCGCACGGGCGCAGGACGAGCCCGAGCAGCCCGCCGAGCCGGTGCCTCCGGCCGGCGAGGTCACGGCCGCCGGGTCCGGAAGCACCGCGTGACGTAGGGCACGGCCAACTCGTCCGCACCGGCGACGTCCGGGTGCGTGTCGAGCAGGGTCTCGATCGCGGCCACGACCGCGCGCTGCTCGTCCGGCGGCGCGGTGATCCAGTGGCTGCGCGAGCGCACGAGGTCGAGGAACCTCGCCCGCGTCATCCGCTCGACCCACTCGACCCGGTGCTCCTCGATGGGTCCGAAGGGGCGGCCGACGCGCACGTACGACTCGAACGTGGCCGACGCGTCGTGCCGCTCGTGCATGATGGCGCCGGCCTCGCGCAACCAGTCCGCCGAGGTGTCGCGGCTGTTCCAGACGAGTCCGAGCGTGCCGCCCGGCCGGAGCACCCGCGCGATCTCGGGCACGGCACGCTCGGGTTGGAACCAGTGCCACGCCTGACCGGCGACGACCGCGTCGACCGACGCGTCCTCGACGGGGATGTCCTCGGCGGTGCCGAGGATGCGCGGCACGCCGGGCACCCGGACCTCGAGTTCGTCGAGCATCTCCTCGACGGGGTCCACCGCGACGACGTCGAGGTCGAGCTGCACGAGCGCCTCGGTCAGCTTCCCGGTCCCGGCGCCGAGGTCGAGCACGCGTCGCGCGTCCTCGACGAGCCAGGCGACGGCCTCCACCGGGTAGCCGGGCCGAGCCGCCCCGTACACGGATGCCACGGTCCCGAACGACCGCGCCACCGCCCGCGTCGCCGGGTCGCCGGGGTCGATCACGGGCGCGGCCCGTCCGCCGGCATGCCCCTGCTCGTCCGCTTCGCCCATGGTCGGCCCCCGATCCCCGTCCCGGACATTCCACGCCCGCGCCGCGGCATCCGTCAACCACCGCGTGCGCCGATCACCGACGCGCGGCGCGACGCGCCCGGCGGTGTCGCCCGGACGTGCGACGATCGGCGCGTGCCAGTGAGCTTCACCGCGATCGACTTCGAGACCGCCAACTCCTCCGCCGCGTCGGCGTGCTCGGTCGGGGTGGTGAAGGTCGTCGACGGCGTGGTGGTCGAGCGCGAGCACCGCTACATCCGCCCGCCGTTCCCGCACGGCGACTTCTCGCCCTGGAACGTGCGGATCCACGGGATCACCGCGGAGATGGTGGCCGAGGCCGCCGGCTGGGCGACACACCTGCCGTGGCTGCGCGAGTTCGCCGGCGACGACTGGCTCGTCGCGCACAACGCGGGGTTCGACATGGGCGTGATCGCGAAGACGTCCGAGGCGCACGGGCTGGCGGTGCCCGACTTCCGGTACCTCTGCAGCCTGCAGGTCGCGCGGCGCACCTACCACCTCGACTCCTACCGCCTGCCGGTCGCGGCGATGGCGGCGGGGTTCGAGGACTTCTCGCACCATGACGCCCTGGCCGACGCCGAGGCCTGCGCGGCCATCGTGGTGCACGCGGCGAAGCGGCACGACGCCGACGACCTCGAACGACTGGCCCACGTCACCCGCGTCAAGGTCGGGACGATCGGCGCCGCGGCGACGGCGCAGCGCGCGTCGCTGCACGGGCCGATGGCGCTGCAGTAGGCGTCAACCCCCTCCCGCGACGGCGCCTCCGTCGGCTTGGCTGGGCGCTCGACGAAGGGAGCCGACATGGCCGAGCAGCACACCGACGAGTTCACGCCCCGCATCGCGATCGTGACCGGAGCCGATTCCGGCATCGGCCGCGCGACCGCCGTGGCGCTGGCCCGGGACGGCATGGACGTGGGCATCACGTACCACACCGATGCCGAGGGGGCCGAGGAGACCGCGCGCGAGGTGCGCGAGCTCGGCCGGCGTGCGGAGGTCATGCGGCTCGACGCGTCGGATGCGCCGGCCTGCGGCGACGTGGTCGACGACCTGTGCGAGCGGCTCGGCGGCATCGACGTCTTCGTGAACAACGCCGGCACCGGCTCGGCGACGCCGTTCGTCGACCAGCCCTGGGACGAGTGGCGCGAGGTCGTGGCGACCGATCTGGACGGCGCGTTCGTCTGCCTGCAGCGGGCCGCGCGCCGGATGGTCTCCGCCGGTCGCGGCGGGCGCCTCATCGCGGTGACGAGCGTGCACGAGCACCAGCCGCGCGTGGGCTCCGCGGCGTACGACGCGGCCAAGCACGGCCTGGGCGGGCTGGTGAAGACCATCGCGCTCGAACTCGGGGAGCACGGCATCACGGCGAACTGCGTGGCGCCGGGCGAGATCGCGACGCCGATGACCGACCAGGAGGACGTGGACCCGACGACCGTGGACCGCCCGGGCGTGCCGCTCGGTCGCCCCGGCGACGCGCGCGAGATCGCCGCCGTGATCGCGTTCCTCGCCTCGCCGGGGGCGTCGTACGTCACGGGCGCATCGTGGGCCGTCGACGGCGGCATGCTGCAGATGGGCCCGCAGGCCGGCTCGCACCTCACGAGCGACGACTGGCGCCGCGTCTGAGCCCTGCGGGCGCGCGCCGTGCCGGGCAGGTTCCGGCGGCGCGCGACGCCGCGACGAACGGATGTCGGGGGCCGCTGCCACACTGACGGCATGGACTTCCTCCTGCTGCTCATCGGCCTCCTCGTCGGCGGCGCGCTCGGCGCGCTGGTCATGCACGTCGTGGCGTCCCGTCGCCCGGGCGACGCGGTCGAACCGGTCGAGGACCCGGCGCTCGTCGAGGCGCGCCACGAGCGCGCCCTGCTCGAGCTGCGGGCCTCGGCCGAGGCCGAGCGCGCGGCGCTGCTCGCCGAGCAGCACGAGCAGCAGGCGACGCTCCGCGCCGAGCTGGCGGCGGCCGAGGCCGCTGCCGCCGGGCTGCGCGAGCAGCTCGAGCACCAGGTGCGCCAGCACCGCGAGGCCCTCGAGCAGCAGCGGCTCGACCAGGCCGAGCGCAGCGAGCGCGAACGCCGCGAGAGCGCCGTGCTGCAGGCGCTGAGCCCCGTGCGCGAGACCCTTGCGACGATGCAGCGCAAGGTGTCCGAGCTCGAGCAGCAGCGCAGCGAGCAGTACGGCTCGATCGCCGAGCAGCTCAAGCGGGCGCAGCTCTCCGACGCCGAGCTCCGTGCCACGACCGAGTCGCTGGCGAGCGCGCTGCGCAACAACAGCACGCGCGGGGTGTGGGGCGAGACGCAGCTGCGCCGAGTGGTGGAGGCCGCGGGGCTCACCCAGCACGTCGACTTCGAGCTGCAGACCCAGGTCACGACCGACCAGGGCCGCGGTCGCCCCGACATGGTCGTGAACCTGCCCGGCGGCAAGTACATCCCGCTCGACTCGAAGGTGCCGCTCGAGCACTACCTCGAGGCGTCGAGCATCCCCGAGACCGCGACCGGCGAGGAGGGTGCGCGTCGCAAGTCGCTCATCGACCGGCACGTGAAGGCCATGCGCTCCCACATCGACGCCCTGGGCAAGAAGTCCTACTGGGAGGGGCTCGCGGCCAGTCCCGAGTTCGTGATCGCGTTCATCCCGAACGAGTCGCTGCTGTCCGCGGCACTCGAGGCCGACGCCGGCCTGCTGAACTACGCGTTCGAGCGTCGCGTCGCCCTCGCGTCCCCCGTGAACCTCTTCGCCGTGCTCAAGACCATCGACTACGCGTGGCAGCAGCAGGCCGTGTCCGACGAGGCAAAGAAGCTGTTCGACCTCGGCAACACCCTCTACCAGCGCATCGGCGTGCTCGCCGGTCACGCCGACTCGCTGCGCAAGGCCATCGAGCGCACCGTCGACAGCTACAACAAGTTCGCCAGCTCGCTCGAGTCCCGCGTGCTCGTCACGGCGCGCCAGTTCCCCGGCATCAACGAGACCAAGCTCTCGCTCGTCGCCGAGCCCACACCGATCCACGAGTCGCCGCGCCGGCTCTCCGCCCCGGAACTGACCGACGGCGACCCCGTGGCCGGGCTCCCGGCGGCGGATCCGACGCCCGTCGACGCCACCCCCGCGACCGATCCGATCGACGCCGTTCCGGTGAGCGACGAACCCGTGGAGCTCATCGTCGGCACCGACTTCGACGGCGCCGACCTCGATCCCCACATCCGCTCCGCCTCATCCTGACCCCTCGCGGGCACCGCCGTCGCGCCCGCCCGTGGACGGCGGCGGTTCGTGGCGCTCGTCCACGGGCGCTGCGAACCCCGCCGCCGCCTCGGCACCCGTCACCTGCGTGGGATCCATCGGGCCGTCGTCCAGCGGGTGCGCCAGCTCGTCCTCGCCGAGCCGGGCGGCCGCGAGGGTGATCACCGCGAGCAGGGGCGGCACGAGGCCGGCGATGAGGAACGCGGGCGCGAGGCCGAGCCACTCGCCCACCGGGCCGGCGATCGCCATCGACAGCGGCATCAGGGCGAGCGAGACGAAGAAGTCGAGGCTCGACACGCGGCCCAGCATCGCCGGCGGCACCCGGCGCTGCAGGAGCGTGCCCCAGACGACCTGCGCCGCGTCGAACAGGAACCCCACGATGAACGTGGCCACGACCATCACCCACAGCCACGGCGTCACCCCGATCACCGCGAGCGGGATGCAGCCGAAGCCCCACGCGATGATCATGAGCGTGAGGTAGCGCCGCGGCAGCCGGAACGACGAGACCAGGAGCGAGCCGACGGCACCGCCGAGGCCGAACGCCGCGAGCACGAGCGCGAACTCCCCCGCGCCCCCGCCCGCCTGGCCTCGCACCGCGAACGGGATGAGCACCTCGATCGGGCCGATGACCACCAGCACGAGCAGGATCGAGAACGCGAGCGTGGCGAACAGCCACCGGGTGCGCAGCAGGTAGGCGAACCCGTCCCGAAGGTCCACGAACATCTGCCGCGCGGGATGCGCCGGCGTCCCCTCCTCGAACTCCCGGCGCACCGCGGTGGTGCGCATGAGGCCCAGCGCCGCAACGGCGACCACCTGCAGCCCGGCGACCACGAGGAACGACAGCCACGGCCCCTGGACGGCGATGAGCAGGCTCGCGAGCGCCGGCCCGGCGGCGTTCTGCGCGACCGGCCGCAGCACCCCCTCGACGCCGTTCGCGGCGAGGAGCTGCTCGGCCGGCAGGAGGGCGGGCAGCCACGCCGAGTACGCCGGGTAGAAGAACCCGTCGGCGACGCCGAGCACGAACGACAGCACGGCCAGGTGCCAGACCTCGATCGCACCGGCCGCGGCGAGCCACCCGGCCGCCGCGAACACCGCGGCGCGGACCACCTCCACGACCAGCAGGATCCGCCGCTGCGGAACGCGGTCGGCGACCACGCCGCCCACGAGCACCGCCGCGACGAGTCCGAGGCTGGCGCCGACGGCGACGATCGACAGGTCGATGGGCGTCCCGCCGAGTTCGATCACCTGCCATGCGGCCGCGACGATCCAGGCACCCGCCGACAGCAGCGACGCGGCGAGGGCCACGACGAGCAGGCGGTACTGGCCGGAGCCGAACGGGCGGAGCGCCCGCGGCATCCGCGTCTCGGAGGTCACCCGCCCAGTCTGCGCCAGCCCGGCGGGTGCCGCGAGCGGTTCAGCTCACGGCAGCGCGGGCGCGTGGGGCGCCGCGCGGGTCAGCGGTCGTCGGCGTCGAGCCACTTCTCGACGAGGTGGTCGGCGCGCACGCGGCGGATGGTTCCCGACTTGCCGCGCAGCACGATCGACTCGGTGCGGATGATCGGCCCCTTCTTGCGCACGCCGTCGACCAGTTCGCCGTCGGTGACGCCCGTGGCGACGAAGAACGTGTTGTCGCCTCGGACGAGGTCGTCGAGCTCGTACACCCGGTCGCAGTCCAGGCCCGCCGCCTCGCCGGCCGCGCGCTCCTCGTCGTCCTTCGGGGCGAGGCGACCCTGCATGAACCCGCCGAGCGCCTTGATGGCGCATGCGGTGGTGATGCCCTCGGGGCTGCCGCCGATGCCGACGCACATGTCGATGCGCGACTCGTACCGGGCTGCGTTGATGCCGCCCGCGACGTCGCCGTCGCTGATCAGACGGGTGCCGGCGCCCGTGGCGCGGATGTCGGCGATGAGCTGCTGGTGGCGCGGACGGTTCAGCACGGCGACGCGGAGGTCGCTGACATCGCGGCCCTTGGCCTTCGCGAGCGCCCGGAGGTTCTCGCCGATGGGCTTCCGGATGTCGACGACGCCGATGCCTGCGGCATCCGTGACGATCTTGTCCATGTAGAAGACGGATGACGCGTCGAGCATCGTGCCGCGATCGGCGACCGCGATCACCGACAGGGCGTTCTGCCGGCCCTCGGCGGTGAGGGTCGTGCCGTCGATCGGGTCGACCGCGATGTCGCACGCCGGCCCGCGGCCGTTGCCCACGTGCTCGCCGTTGAACAGCATCGGCGCCTCGTCCTTCTCGCCCTCGCCGATCACGACGACGCCGTCGAAGTCGACCGTGCTGAGGAAGGCGCGCATCGCATCGACGGCCGCACGGTCGGCGCCGATCTTGTCGCCGCGCCCGATCCAGGGGTAGGAGCGGATGGCGGCGGCCTCGGTCGCGCGCACCAGCTCGAGGGCGATGTTGCGGTCGGGGTGGAGGTAGAGGCTTTCGGTCTCGGTGCTCGCCATCGAAGGGCCTTCCCTGAATGTCTGGGTGCGGCGACCGCGGCGGGTCGCGCGAACGGAGGGTCGGTTCGAGCCTACTGAGGAGGGCAGCCCGCGGGCCGTGGAACCGGCGCGATCGGCGCGAAAGATCGCGGATTCTTAACGCTCGGTCGCCCAGGCCATCGATCCGACCGACCACGACTCCCCCGCGGACAGGCGCACCCCCGGACCGAGATCGCACGGCGTCACCGCCGTGGCGAAGAACGCCGTCGCCGGGCCGCAGAGTTCCACGAGGCCGACGACCCGCTCGACCTCGACGCCGACGGCGGCGAGGCGTGCGGCCTCCGCCTCCGACTGCGGAGCCAGCCGCGCCTGCATCCAGCCGCCGAGCGCCCGGACGGCCGCGGCCGTGAGCACCCCCTCGGGCGCACCGCCCACGCCGACGACGAGGTCGAGGTCGCCGTCGCCCCGGGCGGCACGGAGGCAGCGCTCGACGTCGCCGTGCGCGAACCGCTCGACGGCGGCACCCGCGTCGGCCGCCGCGTCGGCGAGGGCGGCGTTGCGCGGACGATCCTGCACGGCCACGCGCACGTCGGCGGCCGTCACCCCGCGGGCCAGGGCGATGCGGTCGATGGTCTCGGCCATCGGGGCATCGAGGTCGAGTCCGGGCACCCGGCTCACGAGCTTCGACATGTAGTGCGCGGGTCCGATCTCGAGGAACGCGCCTCGCGGAGCCACCGCCATCACCGCCATCGCGCCCGGCAGTGCGGCCGCGGCGAGGCTCGTGCCGTCGACCGGGTCCACCGCGATGTCGATCGCCGGGCCGCCGCCCGTCCCGAACCGCTCGCCGAGGTGCAGCATGGGGGCGTCGTCCTTCTCGCCCTCCCCGACCACGACCCGGCCGTCGGCGTCGGCTCCGGCGAGCGCCGCGCGCATGGCGGCGACGGCGACGCCGTCGACCGCGTCGCGGTCGCCGCGGCCGACGAGCGGCACGGCGGCGACGGCGGCGAGCCGGGTCGCCTCGGCGAGCACGCGGTCGAGCGGACGGTCGTCGAGCGGCGGCTCGTGGGGCTGGGTCGAGGACACGGGTCCATCGTGCCCGATGCGGCCGCGGCATCCGTCACGCACCTGAGGCCGCCTCGACACGTCGCTAGACTCGTGCGCAACCCACGACTTCCCGAAGGAGCAAGGTATGCCCATCGCAACTCCCGAGCAGTACGCGCAGATGCTCGACACCGCCAAGGCCCAGGGCTTCGCCTTCCCGGCGTTCAACGTGTCGAGCTCGCAGACCCTCAACGCGGTGCTGCAGGGCCTCAGCGAGGCGGGCTCCGACGGCATCATCCAGGTCACCACGGGCGGCGCCGACTACTTCGCCGGCCACACCGTGAAGGCCCGCGCGGCCGGTGCGCTCGCGTTCGCGAAGTTCGCGCACGAGGTCGCGAAGGCGTACCCGGTCACCGTGGCGCTGCACACCGACCACTGCCCGAAGGAGGCCCTCGAGGGCTTCGTCTACCCGCTCATCGCCGCCTCCGAGGAGGAGGTGAAGGCGGGCCGCAACCCGATCTTCCAGTCGCACATGTGGGACGGCTCGGCCGTGCCGCTCGACGAGAACCTCCAGATCGCGAAGGACATCCTCCCGAAGCTGAAGAACATCAACGCCATCCTCGAGGTCGAGATCGGCGTCGTCGGCGGCGAGGAGGACGGGGTCAAGCACGAGGGCTCGAACGAGGCGCTCTACACGACGCTGAACGACGCGATCGCCGCCGTCGAGGCGCTCGGCCTCGGCGAGCAGGGCCGGTACATGGCGGCGCTCACGTTCGGCAACGTGCACGGCGTCTACAAGCCCGGCAACGTCAAGCTCCGACCGTCGCTCCTCAAGGAGATCCAGGACGGCCTCGCGGCCAAGTACGGCACCGGCGAGAAGCCGCTCGACCTGGTCTTCCACGGCGGCTCCGGCTCGACCGACGAGGAGATCGCCGAGGCGGTCGCGAACGGCGTCGTGAAGATGAACATCGACACCGACACGCAGTACGCGTTCACGCGCGCGATCGCGGGCTACATGTTCACGAACTACGACGGCGTGCTCAAGGTCGACGGCGAGGTCGGCAACAAGAAGCAGTACGACCCCCGCGCCTGGGGCAAGGTCGCCGAGACGGCGATGGCCGCGCGCGTCGGCGAGTCCACGCGCCAGCTCGGCTCCGCCGGCAAGTCCATCTCGGCGTAGGGCAGCGGATGTCGCAGGACGAGGCCGCTCGGAACGGGGCCGCGCACGGGGCAGGCGCCGAGGGCGCTCCGCCCCCGCCGCCGCGCGACGAGCGGCCCCGTCCGCAGTACGGCGAGTACGCCCCCGAGGGCTGGTCGTGGCAGCCGCCGGCCGAGCAGCGGACGGATGCCGCGGCATCCGTCGCCCCCGCAGCGCCGGGGCCCGCCGCGCCGGACGCCGCCGGCGGCGTCCGCCGCGGCGACGCGATCGCGACCGTCATCCTGCTGGTCCTCGGCCTCTTCGGCGCCGCCTACAACGCGCTCCTGCTGAACCTGCTGCCGACGGTGGCGACCGAGACGTTCCGGCAGACGGCCGAGATGCTCGGCACCGAGGTGCCCGGGCGCGACTTCGTCCCCGGGGTGCAGGTGCCGACGCTCATCCTCGTGGGCACGGTCCTGCAGCTGGCGCTGTGGGGCATCGCACTGGCCTGGTCGCTGCGGCGCCTGCGGGCGCGACGCCTGGCATTCTGGGTGCCGCTGCTGATGGGCGCGCTGGCGTTCGTGGTGTTCTACGCGCTCATGGCGCAGATCCTGCTCTCCGACCCGGAGTACGCTCGCGTGCTCATGGGCCCGGGGGCCTGACCGCCCGGTCGCGTCGCCGCGTCGCCCTGCGGCGAGGGCTCAGGCGTTGGCGGCCTGGCGACCCCGGCCACCGAGGGCGCGGGCGTCGCGGTTGCCCTGCAGGTCCTTGCGGAGCTCCTTCGGCAGCGAGAACATCAGGTCCTCCTCGGCCGTCTTGACCTCCTCGACCTCGCCGTAGCCGGCGTCCTCGAGCTCGAGGAGCACCTCCTTGACGAGCCCTTCGGGCACCGACGCGCCGCTCGTGACGCCGATGGTCTCGGCGCCCTCCAGCCACTCCTGCCGGATCTCGGTGGAGTAGTCGACCCGGTAGGCGCGCTTCGCGCCGTACTCGAGGGCGACCTCGACGAGGCGGACGCTGTTCGACGAGTTCGCCGAGCCGACGACGATGACGACGTCGGACTCGCGCGCGACCTTCTTGATGGCGACCTGGCGGTTCTGGGTCGCGTAGCAGATGTCGTCGGACGGCGGGTCCTGCAGGTTCGGGAACCGCTCGCGGAGGCGCCGCACGGTCTCCATCGTCTCGTCGACGGAGAGCGTGGTCTGCGAGAGCCACACGACCTTGTCGGGGTCGCGCACCTCGATGTTCGGCACGTCGTCGGGGCTGTTGACGAGGGTGACGTGGTCGGGTGCCTCACCCGCGGTGCCCTCGACCTCCTCGTGGCCCTCGTGGCCGATGAGCAGGATCTCGAAGTCGTCGCGCGCGAAGCGCACGGCCTCGCGGTGCACCTTGGTGACGAGCGGGCAGGTGGCGTCGATGGCGTGCAGGCCGCGCTCGGCGGCGGAGTTCACGACCGCGGGCGAGACGCCGTGCGCGCTGAAGACGACGTGCGAGCCCTCGGGCACCTCGTCGACCTCCTCGACGAAGATCGCGCCCTGCTTCTCGAGCTCGGTGACCACGTGGATGTTGTGGACGATCTGCTTGCGCACGTAGACGGGCGCACCGTAGTGCTCGAGCGCCTTCTCGACGGCGATCACCGCACGGTCGACGCCCGCGCAGTAGCCGCGCGGCGCTGCGAGCAGCACCCGCTTGCGTCCTTGGGCGGGGATATCCTTGAGCCGGCCGCGCACGCTCGGGATCCGAGGCATGCCGAGGTCGATTCGCGGGGCATCCGTCAAGCTCGTCACGGTGCCCATCCTACGCGGCCCCACATGACGAGCGGCTGGGAGGCCGCATGGCGCAGGGCCCCACGACGCGCGAGACGCCGTGGCCCGTCTCGGTGCTCTCGGGCAAGCTCAAGGAGTACCTCGACCGGCTGGGCACGGTGTGGATCGAGGGCGAGGTCACGCAGTGGGGCGTGTCGGCCGGCAACGTGTACGGCAAGCTCAAGGACCTCGAGGCCGAGGCGACCGTCTCCTTCACGATCTGGTCGTCGACCCGGGCGAAGCTGACCGAGCAGTTCAAGGCCGGCGACCACGTCGTCGCGCTGGTGAAGCCCAACTGGTGGGTCAAGGGCGGCTCGCTCACGATGCAGGTCTTCGACCTCCGCCACGTCGGGCTCGGCGACCTGCTGGAGCGGCTCGAGCGGCTGCGCGCCCAGCTCGCGGCCGAGGGGCTCTTCGACGCCGCCCGCAAGCAGCGGCTGCCCTTCCTGCCCGGCGTGATCGGCCTGGTCACCGGCAAAGACAGCGACGCCGAGAAGGACGTGATCCGCAACGCCAGGCTTCGGTGGCCCGCGGTCGAGTTCCGCGTCGTCCACGCGGCGGTGCAGGGCGAGCGCTGCTGCCCCGAGGTGGTGTCGGCGATCCGCCGGCTCGACGCCGACCCCGAGGTCGACGTCATCATCGTCGCGCGCGGCGGCGGCGACTTCCAGAACCTCCTCGGATTCAGCGACGAGCGCGTGGTGCGGGCCGCGGCCGAGGCGACCACGCCCATCGTGAGCGCGATCGGCCACGAGGCCGACCGCCCGCTCCTCGACGACGTCGCCGACCTCAGGGCGTCGACGCCGACGGATGCCGCGAAGCGGGTGGTGCCCGACGTGGCCGAGGAGCTCATCCGGGTCGAGCAGGCCCGCGCGCGCCTGCGCATGCGGGTCACGACGCTCGTCTCGCACGAGATCGACCGGCTGGGCCACCTGCGATCCCGCCCGGCCCTCGCCGATCCGGGCTGGATCGTCGACCGCCGCGCCGAGGACGTGACGAGGTGGGTGGCGCGCGGCACCGAGCTGGCCGAACGCGCGATCGAGCGCGCCGGCGTGCGCGTCGCGGAACTGCGATCGCAGCTGCGGGCCCTCTCGCCGCTCGCAACGCTGCAGCGCGGCTACGCCATCGTGCAGCGCGAGCACGACGGCGTCCTCACCCGGCCCGACCAGGCGCCGGAGGGCACGGCGCTGCGCATCACGCTCGCCGAGGGCCGTCTCGGCGCGACATCTCGGGGTGCTGTCGGCGACGGCGAATAGAATGCCGTCCATGCCCACCACTCCCCCGGATGTCGCCGAGCTGAGCTACGAGCAGGCGCGCGACGAGCTCGTTCGCGTCGTCTCCGAGCTCGAGCAGGGCTCGGCCACGCTCGAGGAGTCGCTCGCGCTCTGGGAGCGCGGCGAGGCGCTCGCGCAGCGCTGCGAGGAGTGGCTCGTCGGCGCGAAGGCCCGGCTCGACGCCGCGCGCGCCGGCGCCGCGGCATCCGACTCCTCGACCCGCGGCGGCGAGGGCTGATGGCGAGACGCGAGCCGCGCGTGGTGGCCGAGCTCGGCCGCCCCGAGACGCCGGAGGAGACGGCGGCGCGCAAGGCCGACGACGCGGTGCGACGACGCCAGCGGCAGACCGTTCGCAACCTCGTCGGCTCCCTCCTCGCGAGCCTCGCCGTCGTCGCCGTCATCGTGCTCATCGTGCCGCGCAGCGACGTCCCGATCGAGCGCGACATCGACGTGCCCGCCGTCGCGGCGCAGGCGCAGGCCGGCATCGACCCGCAGCTCGCGGTGCCCGAGCTGCCCGAGGGGTGGCGTTCGAACGCCGCCGAGCTGCGCGACAACCGCGCCGACGGCGTGACCGCCTGGTACGCCGGCTACCTGACGCCGAGCGACGAGTACGCGGGCATGTACCAGGGGCTCGATGCGAACCCCACGTGGACCGCCGACCTGCTCGCCAACACGATCGCGACGGGCGTGACGACCATCGACGGGGTCGAATGGACCGTGTACGACAACCGCGAGACCACCGCCGAGGTCGGCAACGCGAGGTACGGCCTCGTCACCGAGGCGGGCGACAGCACCTTCGTGCTGCTCGGCACCGCCTCCCCGGAGGAATTCGAGACCCTGGCCCGCGCGATCGCGCCGGCCGTCGACGCACAGCGCTGAGAGGAACGGCCGTGACCCAGTCCGTGCCCGCACGTCCCACTTCCCCCGCCGAGACGTGGCGCGAACTCCGCGCCGGCAACCAGCGGTTCATCGCCGGCACCCCGCAGCACCCCCGTCAGGACGTCGATCGGCGAACCGAACTCGCCGACCACCAGCGCCCGCTCGTGGCGATCTTCGGCTGCAGCGACTCGCGGCTGTCGGCCGAGATCATCTTCGACGTCGGACTCGGCGACGCCTTCGTGGTCCGCAACGCCGGGCAGGTGACCTCCGACGACGTGATCGGATCCCTCGAGTACGCCGTCGGCGTCCTCGGCGTGCCGCTGATCCTCGTGCTCGGCCACGACCAGTGCGGCGCCGTCCGCGCCGCCATCGACTCGCAGGGCGCGGACGCCGCGCCGCTCCCGGCGCACATCCAGTCCGTGGTCGAGCGGATCGTGCCCGCCGTGCGCCGCGTGGCCGGCTCCGCCGAGGGGACGATCGACCCGGGCGCGATCGACGCCGCCTACGTCGGACGCGAGCACCTCCGCGACACCGTGGCGGAGCTCCTCGAGCGATCCGAGGTGATCAGCGACGCGATCGCAGCCGGTACGCTGGCTATCGTCGGCGCGAACTACCGCCTGCTCGAGGGCCGCGCCGAGACCGACATCGTCGTCGGTCGCATCTGACGCCGGCGGCGGCATCCGCTCGCTGCGCGCGCCGCTGCCGCAACTCGAAACCGCCCGAGATCGAAGGGGAACACACCGTGGTGGACAACGCCGCCGACTACCGGATCGAACACGACACGATGGGCGAGGTGCGGGTCCCCGCGTCGGCGCTGTACCGCGCGCAGACGCAGCGGGCGGTCGAGAACTTCCCGATCTCCGGGTCGGGCCTCGAGCCCGCCCAGATCGCGGCGCTCGCCCGCATCAAGAAGTCCGCGGCGCTCGCGAACGCGCGACTCGGCGTGCTCGACGCGCAGCTCGCGCAGGCGATCGCCGACGCGGCCGACGAGGTCATCGCCGGTCGCCACTCCTTCACCGAGCACTTCCCGGTCGACGTGTACCAGACCGGCTCGGGCACCTCCTCGAACATGAACATGAACGAGGTGCTCGCGACGATCGCGACCGAGAAGCTCGGCAGCCCGGTGCACCCGAACGACCACGTCAACGCCTCGCAGTCCTCCAACGACGTCTTCCCGACCTCGGTGCACATCGCGGTCACCGCCGCGCTCATCGACGAGCTCATCCCGTCGCTCGACCACCTCGCCGTGGCCCTCGAGGCGAAGGCCGACGCGTGGGCCGACATCGTCAAGGCCGGCCGCACCCACCTGATGGACGCGACGCCCGTGACGCTCGGCCAGGAGTTCGGCGGCTACGCCCGTCAGGTCCGCCTCGGCATCGAGCGCGTGCGCTCGGCGCTGCCCCGGGTCGCGGAGGTCCCCCTCGGCGGCACCGCCGTCGGCACGGGCATCAACACGCCGGCCGGGTTCCCGCAGCTGGTGATCGAGCTGCTCCAGCAGGAGACCGAGTTGCCGATCACCGAGGCGGCCGACCACTTCGAGGCGCAGGCCAACCGCGACGGGCTCGTCGAGGCGTCCGGCGCGCTCCGCACGATCGCCGTGAGCCTCACCAAGATCTGCAACGACCTCCGCTGGATGGGCTCGGGCCCGAACACCGGCCTCGGCGAGCTGTTCATCCCCGACCTGCAGCCGGGGTCCTCGATCATGCCGGGCAAGGTCAACCCGGTCGTCCCCGAGGCGGTGCTCATGGTCGCATCGCGCGTCGTGGGCAACGACGCCACCGTCGCCTGGGCGGGCGCATCGGGCTCGTTCGAGCTGAACGTGCAGATCCCGGTCATGGGCACGGCGCTGCTCGAGTCGATCCGCCTGCTGTCGAACTCGGTGCGCGTCCTGGCCGACAAGACGATCGACGGCCTCCAGGTCAACGAGGAGCGCACGACCGCCCTGGCCGGCATGTCGCCGTCCATCGTCACGCCCCTCAACAAGATCATCGGCTACGAGGCCGCGGCGAAGATCGCGAAGCACTCGGTCGCCAAGGGCATCACGGTCCGCGAGGCCGTCGTCGACCTCGGCCACGTCGAGCGCGGCGACCTCACCGAGGCGCAGCTCGACGAGGCCCTGAACCTGCTGTCGATGACGCGTCCGCCTCAGGCGAAGTAGCGCCGGCCGCGGCATCCGCTGCATCACGACGGCCCCGGAACCGAGGTTCCGGGGCCGTCGTGCGTCCGCGCGGCGTCGCGGCGACTACGCCAGTTCGGCGCCGTCGAGCATTTCGGAGACGAGTGCCGCGATCGCCGACCGCTCGGACCGGGTCAGCGTGATGTGGGCGAACAGCGGGTGCCCCTTCAGCGTCTCGATGACGCTCGCGACGCCGTCGTGCCGGCCGACCCGCAGGTTGTCGCGCTGCGCCACGTCGTGCGTGAGGATCACCCGCGAGTTCTGCCCGATGCGACTCAGTACGGTGAGCAGCACGTTGCGTTCGAGCGACTGCGCCTCGTCGACGATCACGAACGCGTCGTGCAGCGAACGGCCTCGGATGTGCGTGAGGGGCAGCACCTCGAGGATGCCGCGGTCGACGACCTCCTCGAGCACGTTGTCGGAGACGAGGGCGCCGAGGGTGTCGAACACGGCCTGCGCCCAGGGGTTCATCTTCTCGCCCTGGTCGCCCGGCAGGTACCCGAGCTCCTGCCCGCCCACCGCGTACAGCGGCCGGAAGACCATGATCTTCTTGTGCTGCTGCCGTTCGAGCACGGCTTCGAGCCCGGCGCACAGGGCAAGCGCCGACTTGCCCGTGCCCGCCCGTCCGCCGAGCGAGAGGATCCCGATCTCCTGGTCGAGGAGCAGGTCGATCGCGAGGCGCTGCTCGGCCGAGCGCCCGTGCACGCCGAACACCTCGCGGTCGCCGCGCACCAGCCGCACCTCGTGCTCGCCCACCACGCGGCCGAGGGCCGAGCCGCGCTCGGAGTGGATGACCAGGCCGGTGTTGACCGGCATGCCCTCGACCTCGCTCGTCGTGATCGCGTCGTGCTCGTACAGCTTCGCCATGTCGTTCGAGCCGAGCGCCAGATCCGCCATGCCCGTCCAGCCGGAGTCGACCGCGAGTTCCGCGCGGTATTCCTGCGCGTCGAGGCCGACCGAGGCCGCCTTGACGCGCAGCGGGAGGTCCTTCGAGACGACCGTGACCGCGAGGCCGTCGTTCGAGAGGTTCATCGCGCACGCCAGGATGCGCGAGTCGTTGTCGTTCAGCTGGAGGCCGCTCGGCAGCACCGACATGCTCGAGTGGTTGAGCTCGACGCGGAGCGACCCGCCGTCGTCGCCGACCGGGATCGGGAAGTCGAGCCGTTCGTGCTCGACGCGGAGATCATCGAGGATGCGCAGCGCCTTGCGGGCGAAGAAGCCGATCTCGGGGTCGTTCCGCTTCGCCTCGAGCTCGGTGATCACCACGACGGGGAGCACCACGGCGTGTTCGGCGAATCGGAACAGGGCTCGCGGGTCGGACAGCAGCACCGACGTGTCGAGCACGTAGGTGCGTTCCGCCTGCGAGATCCCGCCGGGCACGGCATCCGACGGCGCCGCACCGGCGACCGACTCGACCGATCCGATGGGCTTGGTGGGTTCGACAGAGGTCACGACCGCTCCTGCCCCGAGCTTCCGCTCGGCTCACGCGCCGGCCGGCGATCCTCCAACGAGCGGTTCACGAGCCGACTCGATCAGGCGACTTGCCCGATGCCTCGACGGTACGTCCGACGCCCGACATCCTCGTGAGCGACACGCGGCGCGACATCCCCCGTTCACGTGCCGGTCGACGGCGCGACGGATGCCGCCCGCGGGCGTCAGTACGTCGCGGCGGTGTTGAACGAGACGAACGCCCCGCGGAGCATCTCGACGGTGTCCTCCGACAGCACGGCGTGGACGCTCAGGCGCACGCTGCCGAGCCGCGTGGTCGCGGTGACGCCGTGGTTGTGCAGCGACGCCGACAGCACGGTGATGTGCTCGGGTTCGGGTTCGAGCACCACGATGCCCGCGCGCTCGCGTTCGTCGCGGGACGACGAGACGGGGATCGCGAACTCGTCGGCGAGGTCGATCACCCGGCTCACGTTCTCGGCGAGCCGCGAGTTGACGGCGTCGACGCCGACCCCGGCGATCTCCTCCATCGCGGCCGCGAAGCGGGCTAAGGCGAACGGGTCGAGGTTCGAGACGCGGAACGCCCGGGCCGTGGACGCGGGCGGCGGCACCTCGTCCCACACCTCGGGCTCCTCGGTTCCGGTGTAGCCGGAGAAGACGGGGGTGAGCTGCTCCCGCGCACGGTCGGACACGGCCATGAACCCGGTGCCCCAGCCGGCGCGGCACCACTTCTGCCCGCCGGTGACGACGACGTCGGCGAGCTGCCAGGGCGCGTCGACCACGCCGAAGCCCTGGATGGCGTCGACGATGAGCAGCCGGTCGCCGATCACCTGGCGGATGCCCTCGAGGTCGCAGAGGTAGCCCGTGCGCGAATCGACGAGGCTCACCGCGACCGCGGCGACGTTGGACTCGAGTTGCGCCCGGATCTGCCCGGGGGTGACCTTCCCGTGATCGGTCTCGAGCCACGCGGGATGCACCGCGTGCAGCGCCTCCTGCGCGCGGACGGCGGCGATCGGGAGGCTGGGGAACTCGCCGGGCGAGAGGAGCACGGTCCCGGTGAGGCCGAACATCGCGTGCATCAGGCCGGTGGTCGTGTTCGGCACGGCGACGACCTGGTCCGGCGTGAAGCCGGTGAGTGCGGATGCCGCCTCGCGGAGCCGTTCGTCCTGCTGGCGCAGCGCGTCGAGGCTGCCGTGGCGCGCACGTTCGAGGACGTGCGTGAAGGCGTAGGTCTCCTCGGCCGCGACCCGCGTGAGCGGGCCGACCCGGCCGTAGTCGAGGTACCCGGGCTCCTCGGTGAAGCCGGCGAGGTAATCGTCGATGGTCACTCGGCTCAGCGCCCCCTTCTCCGAGGCATATCCTGACATGCCCGCGGCGGGATGATCACCCTCCGAACCGCCGGTGCCGCTTGGTGTAGTCGCGGAGCGCGCGCAGGAAGTCGACCTGCCGGAGGTCGGGACCGAGCGCCTCGACGAAGTAGAACTCGCTGTGCGCCGCCTGCCAGAGCATGAAGTCGCTGAGGCGCTGCTCGCCCGACGTGCGGATGACGAGGTCGGGGTCGGGTTGCCCGCCCGTGTAGAGGTGCTCCCCGATGAGGTCGGGGGTGAGCGACTCGGCGAGGTCCTCGAGGCTGCGACCCTCCGCGTGGTGCGAGGCGACGATGGAGCGCATCGCGTCGGTGATCTCGCGTCGGCCGCCGTAGCCGACGGCGAGGTTCACGTGCAGGCCGGCCTTGCCGGCGGTCCGCTGCTCGGCCGCATCGAGGGCCGCCACCAGGGGCTCGGGCAGGCCCGCGTCGCTGCCGACGTGCTGCACGCGCCAGTCGCGGTAGTGGCTGAGCTCCTCGGCGAGGTCGGCGATGATCTCGATGAGGTCCTCGAGCTCGCCGGAGGTGCGGTTGCCGAGGTTGTCGCTCGACAGGAGGTACAGGGTCACGACCTTCACGCCCAGGTCGTCGCACCACTCGAGGAACTCGCGCATCTTCGCCGCCCCGGCGCGGTGGCCGTGCGCGGCGGTCTCGTACCCCAGCTGCTTGGCCCAGCGCCGGTTGCCGTCGATGATCATGGCCACGTGGCGCGGCAGTTCTGCCTGGTCGAGCTCGCGCCGGAGCCGGTTCTGGTAGAGCCGGTAGAGGAGCCCGCGACCGAGGTGATGATCGCTCGTCTGCACCCGACTACGGTACTCCCCCGCCGAAGCCGGTCACTCACAGCATCCCGTGATGCGCGCGCCCCTACGCTGTGGACATGACCCCCGCGAGCAAACCCGAGGACGTCGGCGAGCACCTCAAGCGCCCCGAGTCCCAGCTCGACCCGGCCGACGCCGCGGTCGCCGTCGACGATCGCCGCGGCCCCGACCTGCCGAACCTCCCGCTGATCGACGCGTCGCCCGAACGCCCGACCGACGTGAAGCCGACCTGGCGTGGCTGGATCCACGCCGGCACCTTCCCGCTCACCATCGCCGCGGGCATCGTGCTCATCGTCCTCGCCGAGGGAGCGTGGGCGAAGTGGGCGTCGGCGGTGTTCACCCTCACCTCGATGCTGCTGTTCGGCCTCTCGGCCCTCTACCACCGATTCGACTGGTCGCCGCGGACCAAGGTGATCCTCAAGCGCGTCGACCACGCCAACATCTTCCTGCTGATCGCGGGAACGTACACGCCGCTGGCGATCCTCGCCCTGCCGCCGGACAAGGGCTGGCTCCTGCTCGCGATCGTCTGGGGCGGCGCGCTGCTCGGCATCGGGTTCCGGGTGTTCTGGATCCACGCCCCGCGCTGGCTGTACGTGCCGCTGTACCTGCTGCTCGGCTGGGCCGCCGTGATGTACCTCGGCGACCTCCTCGAGGCGAGCGTGGCGATGATGGTGCTCGTCATCGTCGGCGGCGTGCTCTACACGGTCGGTGCCGTCATCTACGGCATGAAGCGGCCAAACCCGTGGCCCGGCCACTTCGGCTTCCACGAGATCTTCCACGTCTGCACGGTGCTCGCGTTCATGTGCCACTGGACCGCGACGCTGATCATCGCCCTGAACCCCGTCTACCACCTCGGCTGAGACCGGGTGGCGCCGCTCGGCGCTACTCGGGCTTCGAGGGGGGCAGGTCGGATGCCGCGTCGCCGCCCGGTCGCTCCGTCGGCGCTCCCGAGCCGTCGCCCTCGGCGGCGGCGCGCTCCTCGGCGTCGAGTCGTTCGCGCGCCTCGGCGCGGTAGTTGACGCGGCGGATGCGGCGGACCATGTCGAGCACGAGCAGCAGCACGACCGCCATCACGATGAAGGTGATGACGAAGCCCTCGACGCCCGGCGTCACGTCGTTCGGGTCGAACTCCTCCTCCGCGGCGACGGCGAGCAGCGCGGTGACGGCGGACGCGACGGGCATCGGGATCCCTTCAGGGGCGGGGCGTAGGCTTGCTTGAAGCCTAGACGATCGAACCGGGAAGGAGCCGGGCGGTGCCCCCACGCGAGTCCGCCGATGCCGCCGCGATCGATGCGGCGGCCGAGGATGCCGCACTCGACGGCGCCGCACGGTCGTCCGACGAGGTCCGCGGGCCCGGCGAGGCGAGCCAGCTCGCCGACCGCTACGGGCGCACGCCGGAGCGCCGACGCCGCGAACGGTGGCTGCTCGGCGGCGCCGCGCTCGCGTTCGCCGTGGTGCTCGTCGCCTGGGTGGTCTGGGCGGGTCTCGACGGCAGCCGTCCGCAGGTGCAGGCGACCGACCTCGGGCACCGGCTGATCGACGACCACGCCGTCGAGGTGACCTGGCGGCTCTCGGTGCCGGCGGGCAACGAGACCGCGTGCATCGTGCAGGCCTTCAACGAGGACTTCACCATCGTGGGCTGGAAGGTCGTCGAGATCCCGGCCTCCGAGCGGCCGCTGCGCACCTTCACCGAGACCGTGCGCACCGCGCTCGAGCCCAACACGGGTTTGGTCTCGACCTGCTGGCTGATCTAACATAGGAGATTCGCTCCGGCATCCGCCGGGGCGTCACGTCTATACACGGGAGTGTGCACCATGGCGCAGGAGGCAACCGTCACCTGGCTCACCCAGGAGGCCTACGACCGGCTCGCCGCCGAGCTCGAGCACCTCTCCACCACCGGCCGCGAGGAGATCGCGAAGCGCATCGAGGCCGCACGTGAAGAGGGCGACCTCAAGGAGAACGGCGGGTACCACGCCGCGAAGGACGAGCAGGGCAAGCAGGAGGCCCGCATCCGCCAGCTCACCGAGCTGCTGCGCACCGCCGAGGTCGGCGAGGCGCCCCAGTCGAGCGGCGTCGTCGAGTCGGGCACGGTCATCACGGCCGTCGTCGCCGGCGACGAGGAGCGCTTCCTCATCGGCAGCCGCGAGATCGCGGGCGACTCCGAGCTCGACGTCTTCAGCGAGCAGTCGCCGCTCGGCGCGGCGATCCTCGGCCTCAAGGTCGGCGAGTCGACGTCGTACACGGCGCCCAACGGGCGCGAGATCCCGGTCGAGATCCGCAAGGTCGAGACCTGGGGCGGGCAGTAGGCCCGAGCACGAGCTTCGAGGGGCGGAGGCGGCGCATTCAGCGCGGCATCCGCCCCTCGCTCATTCCTCGATGACCTCGGGCTCGTAGCCGGCGCGTCGCAGCACGTCGACGACCTCGGCCCGATGCTCCGGACCGCGCGTCTCGACCGAGAGCTGGAGCGCCACCTCGGAGATCTGCATGCCGGCGCCGTGGCGCGTGTGGAGCACCTCGACGACGTTGGCGTTCGCGCGTGCGACGAGTTCGGCGATGCGCGCGAGCTGACCCGGTCGGTCGGGCAGCCCGATGCGCAGGGTGAGGTAGCGATCGGATGCCGCCAGCCCGTGCGCGATCACGCGCTGCATCAGGAGCGGGTCGATGTTGCCGCCCGAGAGCACGACCACCGTCGGGCCGTCGGGGCGCACCGCGCCGGTCATGAGTGCGGCGACGCCCACCGCGCCGGCCGGCTCGACGACGAGCTTCGCGCGCTCGAGCAGCACGAGCAGCGCCCGGGCGATGTCGTCCTCGGTGACGGTGACGACCTCGTCGACCGCGTGACGGATGATGTCGAAGTTCAGCTCGCCCGGCCGGTACACGGCGATGCCGTCGGCGATGGTCGGCACGACCGGCACGGTCGTCGGCTCCCCCGCGACGAGCGAGGGCGGGTACGGCGAGGCGTTCTCGGCCTGCACCCCGATGACCCGGACCGTGCGCCCGAGCGCGGCAGCCCGCTGCTTGGCGGCGCTCGCGATCCCGGCGGCCAGGCCACCGCCGCCGATGGGCACGACGATCGTCGTGGCATCCGGGGCCTGCTCGAGGATCTCGAGCCCGAGCGTGCCTTGCCCGGCGATCACGTCGGCGTGGTCGAACGGCGGGATGAGCACCGCGCCGGTCTCCTCCGCGAACCGTGCCGCGGCCTCGAGCGTCTCGCCCACCGAGTCGCCCCGCAGCACGACGTCGGCGCCGTACGCCCGGGTCGCCTCGAGCTTCGGCAGCGCGACGCCGACGGGCATGAAGATCGTGGCACGGATGCCGAGCTCGCGCGCCGCGTACGCGACGCCCTGCGCGTGGTTGCCCGCGGACGCGGCGACGACGCCGAGCGCGCGCTCGTCGTCCGTGAGCGCCGACATCCGGTTGAACGCGCCGCGCAGCTTGTACGAGCCCGTGCGCTGCAGGTTCTCGCACTTCAGGTGCACCGGCACCCCGGCGAGCGCGGCGAGGTAGCGCGAGGACTCCATGGGCGTGCGCCGGGCGACGTGCGCCACGATCCGCTGCGCGGCCTCGAACCCGGCGAGGTCGGGGCCCGGCCAGGCGGGGGCGCCGGTCGAGGGCGGGGCGACCGGCGGAGCGTCGGTCGTGCGGGCGTCGATGGCGTGGTTCATGTCACCGTCCGTATCCGGGTCGTTGGGGCACCGTGCGCCACAGCGGCGACTTCGTCTCGGTGGGTTCCGGCGGTTCCGCCTGCTTCCACGTGCCGCCGGCGATGTAGAGGATCATCACGTTGAGCACCGCCGCCACGGGCACGGCGAACAGCGCGCCGGGGATGCCGGCCAGCAGCGACCCCGTGGTCACGGCGATGACCACGCCGAGCGGGTGGACCTTCACCGCCGTGCCCATGATGAGCGGCTGGAGCACGTGGCCCTCGACCTGCTGCACGAGCAGCACCACGCCGAGCATGGCCAGCGCGATGCCCCATCCGTTGTAGACGAGGGCCACGAACACGGCGAGTGCGCCGGTCACGACCGCACCGACGATCGGGACGAACGAGCCGAGGAACACGAGGATCGCGATGGGGATCGCGAGCGGGACGCCGAGCAGCAGCGCGCCGAGCCCGATGCCGACGGCGTCGATCGTCGCGACGAGGATCTGCACCTTCACGAAGTTCTGCAGCGTGGCCCAACCGACCCGGCCGCTGCCGTCGATCGCCGCGCGGGCGCGCTGCGGGAAGATCCCCACGATCCAGTTCCAGATGAACCGGCCGTCGATGAGGATGAACAGGGTCGCGAACAGCGCGAGCAGCAGCCCCGCGAGGAAGTGACCGACCGAGGACCCGACCGACAGCGCGCCGCTGACGAGGACGCTGCTGTTCTCCTGCGCGGAGGTGACGATCTCGTCGACCCAGTCGTCGAACTGCTGCGGCGTGATGTGCAGCGGCCCCTCGAGCAGCCACGCGCGGAAGTCCTCCCACGCGATCACGGTCTGCGCGGCGAGGTCGCCGGAGCCGCGGACGATCTGCGAGATGCCGAGCGTCAGCAGTCCGGCGACGGCGGCGAGGGTGGTGAGCATGGCCGCGGTCACCGCGAGCCACTTCGGCCACCGGTGCCGCTGGAGGAACTGGGAGAAGGGCACGAGCAGCGCGGAGAGCAGCACGGCCACGAGCACCGGCACGATGACGAACCGGAGCTGGATGATGAGGAACACCACGACGGCGAGCACGCCCCCGACCAGCAGGAGCCGCCACGACCAGGCCGCGGCGACGCGCATGCCGTACGGCACGGACTCGGCCGCGTCGCGCGACGGCTGCGCCGCCGTCTCGGGCACGGACGTGCGGCGTGCGATCGCGCGCCGAGCGCGCGAGGTCCCCTTGGCATCCGCCATGGGGTAAGTCTAGGCTCCGCTCCCCGAGGGGTTCCGCCGTATGTCGCAGGCGGCCGGTAGGGTCGACGCACCATGGTCGACGTCGTCAGTCCCGCCCTCGCCCGTCGCATCGCACTCGCCGCCCAGGGCTTCGGCCGTCCGATCCCGGCCGCCCCGGGCACGAGAGCGCTCGGTGGCGTGGTCGATCGGCTCGGCCTGCTCCAGATCGACTCGGTGAACGTGTTCGAGCGCAGCCACTACCTGCCCGCGTTCAGCCGCATCGGCGGATACGACCGGGCCGCACTCGACCGGCTCGCCTGGGGGCGGCGTGGCCGCCTCGTCGAGTACTGGGCGCACCAGGCGGCGTTCATCCCCCGCGAGCTGTGGCCCATGTTCGAGTTCCGTCGCGAGGAGTACCGTCGCAGCGGCACGTCCGAATGGGGCGGATGGCTCTCAGAGAACCGGCGCCTGGCCGACTGGCTGCGAGCCGAGCTCGCCGCGAACGGTCCGATGCCCGCGAGCGCGATCGAGCACGACGCCAACGAGCGCCGCGGGCCGTGGTGGGGGTGGTCCGACGTGAAGCGCACCCTCGAGTGGATGTTCCGCACGGGCGAGGTCGTGTGCGTCGACCGACGCCGCTTCGAGCGCGTGTACGCACTCCCCGAGCAGGCCCTCGATCCCGCCCTGCTCGACGCCGCCCCCGCCGAGGCCGACCAGGTCCGCACCCTGGTCGAGCGGGCGGCATCCGCGCTCGGCATCGCCACGGCCGCCGACCTCGCCGACTACTGGCGCATGAAGTCCGCCCAGGTCCGTCCCGCCGTCGCCGACCTGGTCGAGGCCGGCGTGCTCCTGCCCGTCGAGGTGCCCGGCTGGACCACGGGCTCCAGGCCCGCACCGGCGTGGCTGCACCGCGACGCCCGGCGACCCCGCCGGATCGAGGCGGCCGCGCTGCTCTCGCCGTTCGACCCGGTGGTGTGGTTCCGGCCGCGGGCCGAGCGCCTCTTCGACTTCCACTACCGCATCGAGATCTACACCCCCGAGCCGCAGCGACGCTTCGGGTACTACTCCCTGCCCGTCGTGATCGACGACGCCGTCGTCGCGCGGGTCGACCTCAAGAGCGACCGGGCGGCGGGCGTGCTCCGGGTGCAGTCGGCGTGGGCCGAACCCCACGCCCCCGCCGGGACCGCCGAGCGCCTCGTGCCGGAGTTGCGCCGCGCCGCGGACTGGCAGGGCCTCGGCGAGATCGTCGTCGCCGGCCGGGGCGACCTCTCCCCCGCGATCGCCTCGGCGCTCGCGGCAGCGTGAGCGGCTAGAAGCTCCGCCCCATCTCGTGCAGCCGCCGCACGCGCTCCTGGATCGGCGGGTGCGTCGCGAACAGCCGGTCGACGACGCCCGGCTTCAGCGGATCGGCGATCCACAGGTGGGCCATGGACGTGTTCTGGCGCTGCATGGGCCGCCCGTGCGCCTCGAGCTTGAGCAGGGCGCGCGCGAGCGCGTCGGGATGCCGGGTGGTCATGGCCCCCGTGGCATCCGCCAGGTATTCGCGCTGCCGCGAGACCGCCAGCTGCACGAGGCTCGCCACGAGGGGCGCGATGAGCATCGCGACCAGCCCGAAGACGAGCACGACGGGATTGCCGTTGTTGTTGCGACCGAAGAACGCCATGCGCAGGAACAGGTCGGAGATGAACCCGATCGCCACGACGAGGCCGAACACGACCATCGAGAGCCGGATGTCGTAGTTGCGGACGTGGCCGAGCTCGTGCGCCATGACGCCCTCGAGCTCGGAGTCGTCCATGAGCTCGAGGAGTCCGGTGGTCGCCGCGACGACCGCATGCTGCGGGTCGCGCCCCGTCGCGAACGCGTTCGGCGCGGGGTCGGAGATCACGAAGACGCGCGGCATCGGCGTGCCCGTGGTGATCGACAGGTTCTCGACGGTGCGCCACAGCCGCGGGTGGTCGCGGACGCCGTGGATCTCGACGGCGCCCGACATCGACAGCGCCTGGCGGTCGGCCGTGTAGTACTGGAAGAGCGCGTACGCGGTCGCGATCACGAGCGTGATGACCACGATGGTGAGGTCGCCGTAGATCACCGACGCCAGGTAGCCCAGCCCGCCGACGATGGCGAGGAACAGCAGGATCGTGAAGACGGTGTTGCGCTTGTTCCGGGCGATCGCTCGGTACATCGGCTAGAACTGCACGCGCGGCGGCTCCGCGATGGCCGCCGGCTCGGTGACCTCGAAGAACTCGCGCTCGTGGAAGCCGAGGCTGCGCACGAACAGGGTGTTCGGGAACACCTTGATCTTCGTGTTGAGCTCGCGCACGCCGCCGTTGTAGAACCGGCGCGACGCCTGGATCTTGTCCTCGGTGTCGACGAGTTCGGACTGCAGCTGCAGGAAGTTCTGGCTCGCCTGCAGCTGCGGGTACGCCTCGGCCACGGCGAAGATCGACTTCAGCGCCTGCTGCATGTGGTTCTCGGCGGCACCGGCCTCGGCGGGACTCTGCGCCTGCAGGGTCTCGGCGCGGGCGCGCGTGACGTTCTCGAAGACCGCCTTCTCGTGCGCGGCGTAGCCCTTGACCGCCTCGATGAGGTTCGGGATCAGGTCGGCCCGTCGCTTCAGCTGCACCGTGATGTCGCTCCACGCCTCATCGACGCGCACGTTCAGGGTGACGAGCGAGTTGTAGGTGGCCCACAGGTAGATGCCGATCACCAGCACCAGGACGACGACGATGATGAGCGGGATCAGCCATTCCATGGCGAGGACTCCTGAGCTTCGGCGACGATCGGGTACGGCCATCCTACGCCGCGGGACCGGACCCCGCCCGGACTCCCATGCGACTCCGAGTCAGCGCGCCCGCGGCATCCGCTCGCCTCAGGCGCCGAGGACCCGGTCGAGGTAGGGGTTGGCGAAGCGGCGGTCGGGGTCCAGCTCGTCGCGCACGCGCAGGAAGTCGTCGAACCGCGGGTAGGCGCCGCGCAGCGCGTCGGCGTCGAGCGAGTGCAGCTTGCCCCAGTGCGGCCGCCCGTCGTGGGCGCGCATGATCGCCTCGACGGCGCCGAAGTACTCGCGCGGGTCCTCCCGGAAGTACCGGTGCACCGCGATGTAGCCGGTCTCGCGGCCGTACGCGGTCGAGAGCCACACGTCGTCGGACGCCGCGGCCCGCACCTCGATCGGGAAGCTGATGCGCCAGCCGCGCCGCTCGATCAGCGCGCGCACCTCGCCGAACGCGGCCGGGACCGCCTCGAGCGGCAGCGCGTACTCCATCTCGGCGAACCGGACGCTGCGGTGGGTGGTGAACACCGCCGGCGACCGGTCGGTGAAGTCGCGGTCGCCCGTGAGCCGTTCGACCTGCCGTGCGAAGAACGGCGTGACGGATGGCGCCACCCGGCCGAGCGCGCAGATCCCCCGGTAGACGCCGTTGGCGAGCAGTTCGTCGTCGATCCAGCGCGACACGCGACCGAGCGGCTGCCGCGGTGCGTCGCCGGGAAGCCGGGTGTTCGTCTTGGTGAGCGCGGTCTCGGTGTGCGGGAACCAGTAGAACTCGACGTGGTCGGCGTCGCGCAGCCGGTCGTCCCAGGCGGCGAGCACCTCGGCCAGCGGTTCCGGGCGTTCCACGGCGTGGAGGACGAAGCGCGGCACGAGCTGGAGGGTCACGTCGACGAGCACGCCGAGCGCGCCGAGCCCGAGTCGCACGGCCGGGAGCAGGTCCGGGCGCTCGCGCTCGTCGACCCGGAGGAGTTCACCGGTCCCGGTGACGAGCGTCGCCCCGACCACCTGCGTGGCGAGCCCGCCGAAGCCGAGCCCGGTGCCGTGCGTGCCCGTCGAGATCGCTCCCGAGACGGTCTGCCGATCGATGTCGCCCATGTTCGCCAGCGCGAGCCCGTGGGGTTCCAGCAGCCCGCGCAGGCGGTGCAGCGGCGTCCCAGCGCCGAGCGTGACGCGACCGGTCGCGGCGTCCGCGTCGATCACCCCCGAGAGGTCGGCGAGGTCGAGCTGCACGTCGGGCGCGACCGCGATGCCGGTGAAGCTGTGCCCCGAGCCGACGGGCTTCACCCGCAGTCCGGATGCCGCGGCGGCCCGGACCGCCCGCTGCACCGCGCCCGCGTCCGCGGGCCGCTCGACCCGCAGCGGTCGCACCGCCTCGGTGCGCGCCCAGTTCCGCCAGGTCGCGCCGGTGGCAGTCACAGGAACACCTTCCCCTCGCCGCGGTACGTGGGAAGCTCGCCGATCACGCGGCCGTCGTCGACGAGCGCGTAGGCCTCGACGTGCTCGGCGAGCTCACCGGACTTGGCATGACGCAGCCAGACGCGGTCGCCCGCGCGGAGCGCGCCCGCCCCTCGACCGGTGACCGGGGTCTGCACCTCGCCGGCGCCCTCGCGCGCAAGCAGCCGCAGGCCCTCGGGCCACACCACGCGCGGCAACCGGTCCCGGCCGGGCGGGCCGGACGCGATCCACCCGCCGCCGAGCAGGGTCGCGTGCTCGGGACCGGGCGAGCGGACCACGTCGAGCGCGAACGCGGCGGCCGGCGCGGGCGCGAAGCCGGCGTACCCGTCGAAGAGGTGGCCGGCGAACAGGCCGGACCCGGCCGCGACCTCCGTCACGCTCGGATCGGCCGCCGTCGCCTCGATCGAGCCCGTGCCGCCGCCGTTGACGAACTCGAGTTCGGCGTGCCGGCGCACCGCGGCGACCGCGAGGGCTCGCCGCTCGACCAGTTCGGCCATCGAGCGCGGCTTCATCCATCGGGTCGCCGCGCCCGCGACCGGCCGGCCGGCCGGCCGATCGGCGACGCCGGCCACCTGCGCCTCGTAGGCCATGAGCCCGACGAGGCGGAAGCCGGGCCGGGACGCGACCGTCGCCGCGAGCGCCTCGGCGTCGGCCGCCGAATGGACCGGCGACCGGCGCACGCCGACGTGGCCGAGCACGGGCGCGCGCCACGATGCGTCGAGTTCGAGGCAGACGCGGATCGGTTCGCGGCGCCCCGGACCCGCCACGGCGTCGACGAGGTCGAGCTGGTCGACCGAGTCGACCATGATCGCCACCCGCGCCGCGGCCTCGGGATCACCGGCGAGCCGGGCGATCGCCGCCCGGTCCGCGGTCGGGTAGCCGACCACGACGTCATCGGCCGACCCCCTTCCGACCAGCCACAGCGCCTCCGGGAGGGTGTACGCGAGCACGCCCCGGTACCCGGGCAGCTGCTCGAGCGCCTCGACGACGCCGCGCACGCGCAGCGACTTCGACGCGACCCGGATGGGCGTGCCGCCCGCACGACGCACGAGGTCCCGCGCGTTGCGACGCAGCGCCCCGAGGTGGAGCACCGCCAGCGGTGCCGCGAGTGCCGCCGTCGCGGTGTCGAGCTCCGGCCAGTACCGTTCCGGGTGGGTCCAGGGCGTGCCATCCGCGTCGTCGGGGGCGTCGGCGCGGAGGCCGAGATCGAGGGCGGTCACGGGGCACAGTATGCCTGCGGGGCGCGCGGGACACCAACCACGCACTACGCTCGCAGCATGCGCCTCGGGGTCCTCGACGTCGGTTCCAACACCGTGCACCTGCTCGTGGTCGACGCGCATCCCGGTGCACGACCCATCCCGGCCGCGTCGAACAAGTCGGTGCTTCGGCTCATGCGCTACCTCGACGACGACGGCGCGATCACCGAGGAGGGCGTCGACGCGCTGCTCGCCGCGGTGACCGAGGGCGCGCGGGTGGCCCGCGAGGCCGGCATCGACGAGATGCTCGCGTTCGCCACGTCCGCCATCCGCGAGGCCGCCAACGGTCCCGAGGTGCTGCAGCGCATCGAGGACGCCGCCGGCATCCGCCTCGACGTGCTGAGCGGCCCCGACGAAGCGCGGATCACCTTTCTCGCCGTGCGCCGGTGGTACGGCTGGTCCGCCGGACGCGTGCTCCTGTTCGACATCGGCGGCGGCTCGCTCGAGATCGCGCACGGCGGCGATGAGATCCCGGATGCCGCGCAGTCGGTGCCGCTGGGCGCCGGCCGGTGCACGATCCGCTTCCTGCCGGACGATCCGCCGAGCGAGGCGCAGGTGAAGCGGCTCCGCGAGCACGCTCGGGGGCTCCTCGAGGCGACGGTGGACGAGTTCGGCGGCATCCCGGCATCCGACCACGTCGTCGGCTCGTCGAAGACCATCCGATCGCTCGCCAAGCTCGCCGGCAGCACCGAGGAGGGCGTCGGCTCGGAGGAGCGCAGCATCCTGAAGCTCTCGCACCTCGACGACTGGATCCCGCGCCTCGCACGCATCCCCGCCGACGCGCGACCGGCGCTGCCCGGGATCACCGAGGACCGCACGTTCCAGATCGTCGCCGGCGCGATCGTCCTCTCCGAGACGATGCACGCGTTCAAGGCGAAGACCCTCGAGGTGTCGCCGTGGGCGCTGCGCGAGGGGCTCATCCTGCGGCGCCTCGACCGCTTGGGCTGAGCCGTCGGCCGGCGGTGGCGCCGTTGGAGACGGACGGGCGCACCGGGTCGATTCGTGGTGCTCCCGCTGGGATTCGAACCCAGACTGAGGCGAGTTTAAGTCGCCTGCCTCTGCCGATTGGGCTACGGGAGCGCGGTGCCGGCCGATCCGGCCGGCACCGCGTCACAGCTTAGGGCGACTACTTGGCCGCGACGGCCTTCGCGGGCGTCTTGCGAGCACCCTTCGTGCCGCTGCTCGACTCGACCGCCTTGGCGGGTGCGGCCGGAGCCACCTCGGCCGCCGGCTTCGGGCGCGCGGCGAACTGCTCGAAGGCAGCGCGCGGGTGCTGGACCGCAGCGAGCGACACGATGTCGCGGCCGAGCCAGAAGTTGTTCCACCAACCCCAGAACACGCGGAACTTGCGCTCCCACGTCGGCATCGCGAGGCCGTGGTAGCCGCGGTGGGCGAACCACGCCGGCAGGCCCTTGATCGCGATCTTGCCCGACTGGAACGCACCCGAGCCGACCCCGAGGCCGGCCACGGCGCCGAGGTTCTTGTGGATGTACTGCTTGGGCTCCTCGCCGCGCAGGACCGCGACGATGTTCTTCGCGAGCAGCTTGCCCTGGCGCACCGCGTGCTGCGCGTTGGGCACGCAGTAGCCGCCCACGCCGCCGCCGGTGAGGTCGGGCACGGCCGCGATGTCGCCGGCCGCCCACGCGTCGGGCACGAAGTCGTCCTCGTCGCCCACGCGGAGGTCGGCGCGCGTGAGGATGCGACCGCGCTCCTCGACCGGGAGGTCGCTCGTGCGGACGATCGCCGGGTTGGCCATGACGCCTGCGGTCCAGACGATGAGGTCGGACTCGAAGGTCTCGCCCGTCGAGAGCTCGATGCGCCCGTCGACGGCGCTCGTGAGCTGCGTGTCGAGGTGGACCTCGGCGCCGCGCTGGGCGAGGTGCTTGATGACCCAGTGGCTCGTCGGCAGCGACACCTCGGGCATGATCCGGCCCATCGCCTCGATGAGGTGGAAGTGCGTGTCGTCGAACGAGAGCTGCGGGTAGTACTTCAGCAGCGAGCTCGCGAACGAGCGGAGCTCGGCGAACACCTCGATGCCCGCGAAGCCGCCGCCGACCACGACGAACGTGAGCAGGCGGTCGCGCTCCGGGCCCGCCGGCAGGTTCGCGGCCTTGTCGAAGTTGGTGAGGACGCGGTCGCGGATCGCGACGGCCTCCTCGATGGTCTTGAGCCCGATCGCCTGGTCGGCGACGCCCGGGATCGGGAACGTGCGCGAGACGGCACCACCGGTGACCACGATGACGTCGTAGTCGAACTGCCACGGCTCGCCCACCTCGGGCGTGATCGTCGCGGTCTTCGACGCGTGGTCGATGCCCGTGACCTTCGCGGTCACGACGGTGGTCTTCTTGAGGTGGCGACGGAGCGCGACCACCGAGTGGCGCGGCTCGATCGAGCCGGCGGCGACCTCGGGAAGGAACGGCTGGTACGTCATGTACGGCAGCGGGTCGACGACCGTCACCTCGGCCTCGCCGGGTCGCAGCCACTTCTCGAGCTTCCACGCCGTGTAGAAGCCTGCGTAGCCGCCACCGACGATCAGAATCTTGGGCACGGTGAATGGACTCCTTGGTTTTCTGGTGAGTGCGATCACTGGGCGCGGATGCGCTCAGTCCGCCTGATGTGCCGAGTGGCGCCGATGCCCAACAGCGCTGCTAGCGTACCAAATCCGGCGACCAGCGAGAGCGGCACCGTGATATAGGCGAGCGTCCACGGCGTCGGCAGCAGCGTCTTGGCGCTTTCCGAGCGCGGCGGCGGCGGATCGGCGATCGGGACGATCTGCTCGGCGTCGCGCCCGTCGGCCGTGTCCTGCTCCGGCAGGTCGGCGCGGCGATGCACGCGGATCCAGTCCTGGAGGCTGCCCAGCGGGTTCGCCTCGACGGCCTCGACGTCGGCGGTGAGCGCGGCGACCGGGTCGATGATGCCGTACCCGTAGAGCGGGCTCGGCACTTCCTCGCCCTTCGGGTCGGCGGTGCGGATGACGCGGTTGATGACGTTCGCGGCATCCATGTCGGGGTACTCGGCGCGCACGAGCGCCACGAGGCCCGAGACGAGCGGCGCCGCCGCCGAGGTCCCCGACCACTGGACGTAGCCGCCGTCGGGGAGCACGCCGACGAGGTCCTCGCTGGGTGCCGCGACCGCGATGGTGATGCCCTGCGAGCTCGCGTCGAAGCTCGCGTTCTGCTCGCGGTCCACGCCGGCGACGGTGAGCACGCCGGGGATCGTGGCGGGCGCACCGACCTGCGTCGTGCCCGATCCGCGGTTGCCCGCGGCCGCGACCACGACGACGTCGTTCTCGAAGGCGTGCAGGAACGCGTCGTCCCAGCTCTCAGGCCAGTCGCTGGTGTTGCGGGTCAGCGACATGTTGATCACGTCCGCGCCGTTGTCGACCGCCCATCGCACCGCATCGGCGATCTGCTCGTCGTTGGTCTTCGGCGACCCCGAGTCCTGCCCGAAGGCGACGGATGCCGTGAGCAGGTCGGCGTCGGGCGCGACCCCGATCACGCCGTTGCCCGCGCCGGTGCCGCGGCCGGCGAGCAGGGAGGCCACCAGCGTGCCGTGCTCGCTCTCCTCGCCGACGGGCGTCTGGCCGTTCGGCGACCCGATGCCCGAGGCATCCGTGCCGCCCACCACCACGCCGCGGAGCTCGGCGATCTCGCCGTTGACGCCCGTGTCGATGATGGCGACCTTGACGCCGTCGCCGCGGGACGTGTTCCAGGCCTGGGTGAAGCCGTACTCGTTCAGCCAGTACTGCAGGTCGCGGACCGTGTCGGCGTTCGCGGGGGCGGTGCCCGTGACGGCGAGCGCCGCGGCGAGCGCGATCGTGAGACCCGCGCGCCACCCGGCGCGGCGGCGTCGGCGCCGGACGACGGCCCCCGCACGGCCGTCCCGGGTCCGGGTGGGCGTCATGACGACGACTCCGCGGCATCCGCGTCGTCGACGCCGTAATCGGGGCACCGGCACACGTCGGGCGACCAGGTGGAGCGCTCGAGGGCGAGGTCGCCGATCGGGTTCACGCCGGGACCTGCGGCGAGCGCATGGCCCGCGAGGGCGTGCAGGCACTTCACGCGCGTGGGCATGCCCCCCGCCGAGACGCCCGCGATCTCGGCGACGGTGCCGAACTGCTCGCGGTCGGCGAGGTACTGCTCGTGGGCCGCCCGGTAGGCTGCCGCGACCTCGGGGTCGCGCTCGAGCAGCTCGGTGAACTCCACCATGAGCTGGGCCGCCTCGAGGAACGACATGGCGGCGGTGGCGACCGGGTGGGTCAGGTAGTAGAAGGTGGGGAACGGCGTGCCGTCGGACAGGCGCGGCGCCGTGGAGACGACCGTCGGCGCGCCGCAGACGCAACGCGCCGCGATGCCGACGACGTCGCGCGCGGGGCGGCCGAGCTGCGCCGACACGATGCGGAGGTCTCGGTCGGACACCGGGGGGAACGGCGGGCGGGTCATCGGGTCCCCTCGTCGGCGGGTCGGTCGTTCGCGGGCTCGGTCGCCGGGGCGTCGGATGCCGCGGGCGCGAGTCCCGCGGTCATCACCGAGCGCAGCATCGTCTGCATCCAGTCGCCGCGCTGCTCGGTCACCTCGCGGGAGACCTCACGGTCGGCGGCGGCGAGCGCCTCGGGCGAGCGGTCGTCGATGACGAGGTAGCTGACCTCGCCGGGGAGCACGTAGTAGAGCCGCTCCCGTGCCTGGGTGACGATGTACGTCTCGTCGTTCCAGCGTTCGCGCTGCTCGGTGAGCCGGGCGACCTCGGCCTCCTGGCGGGCGACGTCGGCCTTCAGCTCGGCGATCTGCTGGCGCTGCTCGGCGTAGGCCGCGATGCTCGGCGCGAGCACCACCACGGCGAGCACGAGCACGCCCATCATGATGATCGAGAAGCCCGAGAAGCGGATGCCGGCGAGCCAGTCGGCGCTCACCTGGCGGACGGACTGCCGTGCGGGCCTGCCGCCCGAGCGCGGCGGCGGCGTCCGGGACGGGCTGGCGGCCGGCTCGGCGGGCTTGGCGGGCTTGGCGGAACGAGGCGGGGTCGGACGACGTGCGTTCATCGGCGTCGCCTCCTCTCGTGCCCGCGGGAACGACCGACGGGAGCGGCCGCCTGGCCGCTCCCGTCTGGACGTCTGGTGACGTGCTACGCCGTGAAGCGCGGGAATGCCGTGCGGCCCGCATACACCGCGGCCTCACCGAGCTCTTCTTCGATCCTCAGGAGCTGATTGTACTTGGCCACTCGCTCGGACCGGGCGGGCGCGCCCGTCTTGATCTGCCCGCAGTCCGTCGCGACCGCGAGGTCGGCGATGGTCGTGTCCTCGGTCTCGCCCGATCGGTGCGACAGCACCGCGGTGTAGCCGGCGCGCTGCGCGAGCTTGACGGCGTCGAGCGTCTCGGTGAGCGTGCCGATCTGGTTGACCTTGACGAGGATCGAGTTGCCGACCCGACGGCCGATGCCGTCGGCGAGGCGCTTCGGGTTCGTCACGAAGAGGTCGTCGCCGACGAGCTGCAGCTTCGTGCCCAGCGAGCCGGTGAGTTCGGCCCAGCCGTCCCAGTCGTCCTCGGCGAGCGGGTCCTCGATCGAGATGAGCGGGTACGCGTCGGCGAGCTCGGCGTAGTACGCGTTCATCTCGGCGGCGCTGCGGTCCTTGCCCTCGAAGCGGTACACGCCGTTCTCGAAGAACTCGGTGGCCGCGACGTCCAGGCCGAGGGCGATCTCGCCGCCCAGGGTGAAGCCGGCCTTGCCGATCGCCTCGGCGATCAGGTCGAGCGCGGCGCGGTTGTTCGCGAGGTCGGGCGCGAAGCCGCCCTCGTCGCCGAGGCCCGTGGACAGGCCCTTCGACTTCAGCAGGCTCTTCAGCGCGTGGTACGTCTCGACGCCCCAGCGGAGGCCCTCGGAGTAGGTCTCGGCACCGACCGGCAGGATCATGAACTCCTGGATGTCGACGCCCGTGTCGGCGTGCGCGCCGCCGTTGATGATGTTCATCATCGGCACCGGGAGCACGTGCGCGTTGGGTCCGCCGAGGTAGCGGAACAGCGGCAGGTCGGCCGAGTCGGCCGCGGCCTTCGCGACGGCGAGGCTCACGCCGAGGATGGCGTTCGCGCCGAGGCGGCCCTTGTTCTCGGTGCCGTCGGCGTCGATGAGGGCGGCGTCGATGACGCGCTGGTCGCTGACGTCGAGGTCCTCGATGGCCGGGCCCAGCTCGTCGAGCACGGCGTCGACGGCCTTCTGCACGCCCTTGCCGAGGTAACGGTCCTTGTCGCCGTCGCGCAGCTCGTACGCCTCGAACGCGCCGGTCGACGCGCCCGAGGGCACCGCGGCCCGCGAGACCGTGCCGTCGTCGAGCAGGACCTCGACCTCGACGGTGGGGTTGCCGCGCGAATCCAGGATCTCCCGTGCGCCGACAGCTTCGATGAATGCCACAGTGAACTCCTCTGTGATGGGGGTGTGCTGGACGACTCCGTCGTGGCCCGCAGGACAGTCTAGGACCCTCGATCCGAGGTCGCCTCGCGTATGTCGTCGCGCGCGACGCGGCGCGGGGCGCCGTCAGGCGGCGAGGTCGCGGAACTCCAGCGACGCGGCATCCGTCGTCTCGGCCGTGACGGGCGCCCACGCGTCGAAGCCGTCGGCGGTCACCCGCTCGAGCAGCCCGCGCAGGTTCTTCGTGCGCTTCTCGAAGCGCACGCGCATGCCGGATGCCACGAGCTCGTGCTTCAGCGCGAGGAGCTCGCCGGGCGCCACGTCGCGGTCGTGCACGAGCACGACCGCCCGCGGCCGGCCCTCGTCGCGGACGGCGAGGAGGTCGACGATCCGCTCGAAGCCGATCGAGAACCCGCACGCCGGCACCTCCTGGCCGAGGAAGCGCCCGACCATGTGGTCGTAGCGGCCGCCTCCGCCGAGCGAGTAGCCGAAGTCGGGGTGGGCGATCTCGAAGATCGTGCCCGTGTAGTACCCCATGCCGCGCACGAGCGTCGGGTCGAAGTCGACGGCCGCGCCCGGCACCGCGTCGCGCAGGGCGACCAGGTCGCGGAAGGCGTCGTGGTCGAGCCAGCCCGGGGCGGCGGCCTCATCGGCGGCGATCGACCAGTCGGCCGCCGCGAGCTCGCGCAGCTCGTCGGCGACGCCGGGGCGGTCGACGCCCAGGGTCGCGAGCTCCGCGGCGACGCCGTCGGGGCCGATCTTGTCGAGCTTGTCGATCGTGATGAGGGCGCGCTCGCGCAGGTCGTCGGGCACACCCCACGAGCCCAGGATGCCGGCGAGGATCCGGCGGTCGTTCAGCCGGATGCGGCATCCGTCGAGCCCCAGCGCCTCGAGCGCGGCCACGGTCGCGGTGAGCAGCTCGAGCTCGGCGAGCGGGCCGGCCTCGCCGATGATGTCGATGTCGCACTGCACGAACTGCCGGTAGCGGCCCTTCTGCGGGCGCTCGGCGCGCCAGACCGGCGCGATCTGGATGGCGCGGAACACGGGCGGCAGTGCGGCGCGGTGCGTCGCGTAGAACCGGGCGAGCGGCACCGTCAGGTCGTACCGGAGGCCGAGGTCGGCGAGCGAGAGCGCGTCGCCGGACTCGGCCGCCGCTGCGAGGTCGTCGGGCGTGATGCCGCGCTTCATGACGGCGAACGCGAGTTTCTCGTTGTCGCCGCCGAGACCCGCGTGCAGTCGCGACGAGTCCTCCATCACGGGGGTCTCGATCTCGTCGAACCCGTGGGCCGCGTACACCCCGCGGATCACCGAGAGCGCATGCTCGCGGCGGGCCTTCTCGGCGGGCAGGAAGTCGCGCATGCCGCGCGGGGGCGTCACGGTCTGGGCCATGCGTCCCATTCTTCCAGCAGCGGATGGCGCGCCCGACCGGGGTGCGGACGAAGTTCTCCACATCCGGGCCATCCCCGATCCACGCGCGCGCGACCGCCGCTAGGCTCGCGTCTCGTCGGCGCGTCCGCCGACCCGAAGGAGGTCGGATGGCCGGCATCGAGGTGTCGGGACTCGCGCGCGCGTTCGGCGACGTCCACGCCGTGAGGGAGGCGACCTTCACCGTCGAGCCGGGCCATGTGGCCGGCCTCATCGGCCCGAACGGCGCCGGCAAGACGACCCTCCTGCTCATGCTGGCGACCCTGCTGCGGCCCGACGCGGGCACCGTCCGCGTCGCCGGTTTCGACGCGGTCGCCGAGCCGCGCGAGGTGCGCGCCCGCATGGGCTGGATGCCCGACCTGCTCGGGTCGTGGTCGACGCTGACGGTGCGCGAGGCGCTCGTCGCGAGTGCGCGGCTGTACGGCCGACCGACGGGGGCGGCGGCGGCCCGCGCCGCCGAGCTGATCGACCTCGTCGACCTCGGCGAGCTCGCCGACCGGCCGACGCGGGTCCTCTCGCGCGGCCAGAAGCAGCGGCTGAGCCTCGCCCGCGCGCTCGTGCACGACCCGGAGGTGCTGCTGCTCGACGAGCCCGCCTCGGGTCTCGACCCCGTGGCGCGCGCGTCGCTGCGCACCCTCGTCCGCAGGCTCGCCGGCGAGGGACGCACCATCCTCGTCTCCAGCCACGTCCTGGCCGAACTCGAGGAGATGGCCGATCAGGCGGTGTACCTGTCCGGTGGGGTGACCGCGGCCGCCGACGACATCGCGCGCGCCGGGCGCACGGCCCGCGACTGGCGGGTGCGCTCGCTCGACCCGGCACGCCTGCGCGCGGCGCTCGACGCCGCCGGCTGGGGAACCGCGAGCCGCATCGACAACCTCGGTGCGATCGTGCCCCTCGCCTCCGAGGAGGACGCCGCGCAGCTGCTCGCGCACCTCGTCGCGTCCGGGGTGCCGGTCTCGTCGTTCGCCCCCGCCGTGGGCGACCTCGAGCACGTGTTCCTCGATCTCAGCCGCAACGGGGAGGACCGCGCATGACCGGGTTCCTGCAGGGCCTCTGGCTCGTGGTCACGATCGACCTGCGGCAGCGGACGCGCACCGTCGCCTGGTATGTGCTCCTCGGCGTCTTCGTGCTCCTCGTGCTCGCCGTCACGGTGCTGCTCGTCTTCGCGACCGACGCCCTCTTCGCGGGCGGCGGCGGGGTGTTCTCGACGATCGTGTTCTTCGTGCTGCTCCTCGGCACGCTGGTCTCCCCCGCGCTGAGCGCCAACGCGATCAACGGGGAACGCGACTCGGGAACGCTCGCGACCACGCAGGTGACGCTCGTCTCCACGACGCAGATCGTGCTCGGCAAGTGGCTCGCCGCCTGGATCACCGCGCTGGCGTTCCTCGCGGCGGCGGTGCCGTTCCTCGCGTTCGCCGTGGCCCTCGGCGAGGTTCCGGCGGCGACCATCGTCGTCGCGACGCTCGTCACGGCCGTCGAACTCGGCGTGGTGGCCGCGATCGGCGTCGGCCTGTCCGGCGTGCTCACCCGACCGCTGTTCTCGGTGGCGGTGACCTACCTCGTCGTGGCGGCGCTCTCGATCGGCACGCTCATCGCGTTCGGGCTGGGCGGCGCGGCGGTCCAGTCCGAGGTGCGCGCCACCAACCGGTCCGTCGACTGGGCGGCGGTCGAGCGCGACGGGGTGCCCCCGGGCGAGGAGGCGCCCTGCCTCCCGTCCGAGACGTACACCTACCCCACGCCGCGATTCGACTACGTCTGGGGCTTCCTCGCCGCGAACCCGTACGTCGTGGTCGCCGACGCGGCCCCCGGCAGCTTCGACGAGCAGGGCGACCCGAAGGACGTGTTCGGCTGGATCGCGACGGGTGTGCGCCAGGCGCAGCACGCACCCGAACTCGAGATCGAATACGACGAGTGCGCGGCCTGGACCCCGTCCGGTTCGATCGCGCCCGACGACGACTGGGAGCGGCCGCAGCAGGTCTACGACCGCTCGGTGCCGTCCTGGTTCGTCGGCCTCGGCATCCACCTGCTCCTCGCTGCGGGCGCGCTCGCCTGGGCCGTGCAGCGCACCCGCACCCCCGCCCAGCGCCTCGCGCGCGGCAGCCGGATCGCCTGACCGGGAGCGCCCGTCACGCCTCGGCGGCGCGCACGTCGTCCTGCAGCGAGCGGATGGCGCCGCGCAGCGCCCGCTCGGCGTCGAGGCCCTGCGCGCGGGCGGACGCGACGAGCGCGAGGAGCGTGTCGCCGAGTTCCGCCTCCGTGGTCGGTGCGGCAGCGGCATCCGTCGGCTCACGGGTCACGCCCACCTTCTCGGCCTTGCCGAGCAGCTTCTGCGAGAGCGCGAGTGCCGGCATGCCCTGCGGCACGCCGTCGAGGACGCTCGTCCGGTGCGGCTTCTCACCGGCTTTGAGCTCGTCCCAGAACGCGACCACGTCGGCGGCCGTCTCGGCCTCGCGGTCGCCGAAGACGTGCGGATGCCGCGCGACCATCTTCGCCGTCATGTGCCGGGCCACATCGTCGATGTCGTAGTCCTCGCCCGGGGTGTGCGCCGCGAGGTCCGCGTGGAAGAGCACCTGGTAGAGCACGTCGCCGAGCTCCTCGATCATCTCCTCGCGCGAGCCGGACTCGATCGCGTCGATGAGCTCCCAGCACTCCTCGACGAGGTACTGCACGAGCGACTCGTGGGTCTGCTCCGCATCCCACGGGCAGCCGCCGGGACCGCGGAGCCGTCCGACCATCGCGACGAGCTCGAGCAGTCCGTCTCCGGACGCGGGGGCCTGCGTCATCCGTCGTCACCTTCCCGTCCGCGTATTGCGGCTCCTCCCAGCGAGCGTAATCGCGGCCCGATAGACTCCGTACCCGGGGTGCCGGGAAGTCTGGTCGGCCGACGCGATGCGTCGTTCACGTCCCCGCGCGCCCGCCCGGTCGCGCTCGTCTTCCCCAGAGGTGCCATGAACATCCTCCGCTCCGAGCGCGTCTCCGCGTCGCTCCTGCTGTCCGCCGCCGTGCTCGGCCTGCTGCTGGCGAACCTCGCGTTCGGCCCGGCGCTGATCGACCTGAAGCACGCCTACCTGCAGGTGCCCTTCACTCCCCTGAAGCTCTCGGTCGGACACTGGATCAGCGACGGCCTCCTGGCGATCTTCTTCTTCATCGTCGCGATCGAGCTGCGCCGCGAGCTCGTCATCGGCGAGCTCAACAGCCTCTCGAAGGCCGCGCTGCCCGCGATCGCCGCGATCGGCGGCGTCGTCGTCCCCGCGGGGGTGTTCCTCGTCTTCGCCGGCAACGGGCCGACCTCCGACGGCTGGCCGATCCCCACAGCGACCGACATCGCGTTCGCGCTCGGCGTGCTGGCGATGTTCGGCCGGTTCATCCCGACCCGGGTGCGCGTCTTCCTGCTCGCGCTGGCCGTGCTCGACGACCTCATCGCGATCCTGCTGATCGCCTTCTTCTTCACCGCCGACGCCGACCTCACGTGGCTCGGGTTCGCCGCCATCACCGTGACGCTCTTCGGCATGACCAGCCGGCTCCTCCGCCCCCGGTCGCCGTACGTGCTCGCGCGCCGGGCGCAGTGGCCCGTGATCGTCGCGCTGGTCGTCCTCGGCGTGCTCACGTGGAGCTTCGTCTACCTCTCGGGCGTGCACGCCACCATCGCGGGCGTGATGCTGGGCCTCGTGATGTCGCGGCGTCCCGCCGGCCGGGTCATGCACGAACTCGAGCCGTGGTCGAACGGCGTGGTGCTGCCGCTCTTCGCGTTCTCCGCCGCGCTCGTCGCGGTGCCGCAGGTGCGTCCGAGCGAGCTCGACCCGGCGTTCTGGGGCATCCTCGTCGGCCTGCCCGTCGGCAAGATCGTGGGCGTGACGATCGTCGGCGGCATCGCGACCTGGTTCGTCGGCCGCCGCAAGGGCATCACGCCGTTGACCTGGGCCGACATCGCGACCGTCGGCGCCCTCGCCGGCATCGGCTTCACGGTGTCGCTGCTCATGAACGAGCTCGCGTTCCGCGAGTACCCCGACGTGATCGACCAGGGCACCGTGGCCGTGCTGCTCGGCTCCGGCGCGGCGATGATCGTCTCCGCCGTGCTCGTCACCCTCCGGTCGCGGCACTACCGCCGGCTCGGCGAGCAGAAGGGCGTCGGCGGGGCGATGTCGCGCAACGCCGCTCCGCCGATGGAGGAGGCCGACCGGACCTGACGACGACGGGGGCGGATGCTGCGGCATCCGCCCCCGTCTCGTTGCGGGCCCGCGGGACTCAGCCGGCCGTCGCCGCCGCGCCGTCGGCGACCGGCTGCTCGACCGGGAAGATCACGCCGATGAGGTTCGAGACCCACTCGATGAGGTCGGCGTCGCCCGGAGCCTCGCCGCCGGGCGTGGGGAACGGCACGAGGATGACGTCGTTCTGCGCGAACAGCTTCGCGCCCGGGTACATGCGCTCCAGCCGCACACGTCGCGAGTCGGGGAGCCGGGCCGGCGCGATGCGCAGCTTCGAGCCGGTCGCGATGACGTCGGAGAGTCCCGCGAGCTGGGCCTTGCGCCGCAGGCGCGAGATCGCGACGAGGTGCTCGACCGCCTCGGGCGGCTCGCCGTAGCGGTCGACGAGTTCCTCGACCACGAGGTCGATCTGGTCCTCCTTCGCCGCCGGCCCGCTCGCGGCCGACAGCTTCTGGTAGGCCTCGAGCCGCAGCCGCTCGCTGTCGACGTAGTCCTCGGGGATGTGCGCGTCGACGGGCAGTTCGAGCCGGAGCTCGGTCTGCCCCTCGGCGACCTCGCCGCGGAACGCGCTCACTGCCTCGCCGATCATGCGCAGGTACAGGTCGAACCCGACGCCGGCGATGTGACCGGCCTGTTCCGCGCCGAGGAGGTTGCCGGCGCCGCGGATCTCGAGGTCCTTCAGGGCGACCTGCATGCCGCTGCCGAGCTCGTTGTTGGCCGCGATCGTCTCGAGGCGGTCGTGGGCCGTCTCGGAGAGGGGCTTGGCCGGGTCGTAGAGGAAGTACGCGTACGCGCGCTCGCGCCCGCGCCCCACGCGGCCCCGGAGCTGGTGCAGCTGGCTCAGGCCGTACTTGTCGGCGCGATCGATGATGATCGTGTTCGCGTTGGCGATGTCGAGGCCCGTCTCGATGATCGTCGTCGAGACGAGCACGTCGAACCTGCGCTCCCAGAAGTCGACGACGATCTGCTCGAGCACGTGTTCGTTGAGCTGTCCGTGCGCGACCGCGATACGCGCCTCGGGCACGAGCTCGGCCAGCTGCGCGGCGACCCGGTTGATGGACGAGACGCGGTTGTGCACGAAAAACACCTGGCCCTCGCGGAGCATCTCGCGACGGATCGCGGCGGCGACCTGCTGGTCGGAGTAGGGCCCGACGTAGGTGAGGATCGGGTGGCGGTCCTCCGGCGGCGTCGCGAGCGTGGACATCTCCCGGATGCCGGTCACGGCCATCTCGAGCGTGCGCGGGATCGGCGTCGCGCTCATCGCGAGGATGTCGACGTTGGTCTTGAGCTTCTTCAGCTGGTCCTTGTGCTCGACGCCGAACCGCTGCTCCTCGTCGATGACGAGCAGCCCCAGATCCTTGAACTTCACCTGCTCGGTGAGGATCCGGTGGGTGCCGATGACCATGTCGACGGTGCCGTCGGCGAGGCCGGCGACGGTCTCGCGCACCTCCTTGTCGGTCTGGAACCGGCTGAGGGCCCGCACGTGGACCGGGAACCCGGCGAAGCGCTCGGAGAACGTCTCGAGGTGCTGCTTGACGAGCAGGGTGGTCGGCACGAGCATCGCGACCTGCTTGCCGTCCTGGATCGCCTTGAACGCCGCGCGGACGGCGACCTCGGTCTTGCCGAACCCGACGTCGCCGGCCAGCAGTCGGTCCATCGGGATGGGCCGCTGCATGTCGGCCTTGACCTCGTCGATCGTCTGCAGCTGGTCGGGCGTCTCGGCGTAGGGGAACGCCTCCTCGAGCTCGTGCTGCCATGGGGTGTCGGGCCCGAACGCGTGCCCCTTGGCCGCCATGCGAGCCGAGTAGAGCTTGACGAGCTCGACGGCGATGTCGCGGACGGCCCTCCGGGCGCGGCTCTTGGCCTGCGCCCAGTCGCTGCCGCCCATCTTCGACAGCGAGGGCGCCTCGCCGCCGACGTACCGCGAGAGCAGGTCGAGCTGGTCCATGGGCACGTAGAGCCGGTCGCCGGCCTGGCCGCGCTTGGACGGGGCGTACTCGAGCACGACGTACTCGCGCACCGACTTGGGCGCCTGCTGGATGCCGGCCGTGCGACTCGGTCCGGTCGGTCGCGTGCCCGTGGCGACCTCGCGCTGCACGAGCTCGACGAACCGGCCGATGCCGTGCGTGGAGTGCACGACGTGGTCGCCCGGCTTCAGCTGCAGGGGGTCGACGACGTTGCGGCGACGGCTGGCGAGCTTCTTGACCTGCCGGGTGTCGTAGCCGGCCGACCGACCGTAGAACTCGGCTTCGGCGATCAGCCCGACCTTCGCCTCGGGCACCTCGAAGCCGGCCGAGGCCTGGGCCTGCACGAGGAACGCGACGCCGGGTTCGAGCTCGGCGGGCACCTCGTCGACGAGGCGGCCGGCGAGCCCGTGCTCGGCCAGCACGTCTCGGGCGCGCTCGACGAGGCCGTGGCCGGCGGCGGCGACCACGAGGCTCCAGCCGTCGCGGAGGCGCTCGCCGACGTGGGCGACGGCGCCCTCGACGTTGCCCTGGAAGCTCGGTACGCTCGCCGCCGCGATGCGGACGTACGCGCCGTCCGGACCGCCGGACGCCTCGCCGATCGCCTCGGCGGCGTCGCCCTGGTCGAAGCTCGAGAAGGTCCACCAGGCCCGCCGCGGGTCGGGCTCGCCCGGTGCGCTGTGCAGCGCCGACTCGCGGAGCTCGCGCAGCGTGAGGAAGTCGCCGGCCTCGAGGTCGATCGGCGCGGCGGCGCCGGCGGTCGCGGCGTTCCATGCTGCGGCGAGGAACTCGCGGTTCGTCTCGGCGAGGTTGACGGCCCGGGAGGCGACGCGCTCGGGCGCGACGACGGCCACGGCGGCGCCCGCCGGGAGGTAGGTCGTCACCGGCACCAGCCGGTCGAGCAGCGCCGGCGCGAGCGACTCCATCCCCTCGACCGGGATGCCCTCGGCGACCTTCTCGAGGATGCCCGAGAGGTTGGGGAACTCGTGGACCATCTCGCGTGCCCGCTGGCGCACGGGTTCGGTGAGGAGCAGCTCGCGGCTCGGCGGGAGCTCGACGCGCTCGACCTTCTCGGGGAGCGACCGCTGGTCGGCGACGGAGAAGGCCCGCAGTTCCTCGACCTCGTCGCCGAAGAAGTCGACCCGCACCGGGTGGTCGGCGGTCGGCGGGAACACGTCGAGGATGCCGCCGCGCACCGCGAACTCGCCGCGACGCGACACCATGTCGACGCGCGCGTACGCGAGGTCCACGAGGCGCAACGCGATCCGGGACAGGTCGTACCCGCGCGCGCCCCGGGCGAGCACGATCGGCTCGAGGTCGCCGAGGTTGTCGGCGACCGGCTGCAGCGCGGCGCGCACCGAGGCGACGACGACGAGCGGATGGCGCGCGCCCTCCGCCTCCCACGTGCGCAGCCGGCGCAGGGCGTGCAGGCGTCGGCCGACGGTCTCGGCGGACGGACTCAGCCGTTCGTGCGGCAACGTCTCCCAGGCGGGGAACTCGAGGAGCTCGCCGTGCTCGAGGTACGGCTCGAGCGACGCGCGGAGGGCCTCCCCCTCGCGGCTGGTCGCCGTCACGGCGAACAGGGCCGGCGCGAGCCCGGCCTCGCGGCGACGCTCGAGCAGCGCGGCGAGCATCGGCGCAGCGAGGCCCGCGGGCGCGGAGAAGTCCGCGTTCCGCTCGGCCTCCGCGAGGGCTCGTTCGATCGTGGAGGCGCGCGAAAGCGCCGTGTTCAAGCCCTGCAGGATCACCGGAGCAGTCTACGCGCGCCCCCTGACAGCCCTCCGATGTCGCAGCGCGCCGATAGCATGGTCGCCGTTCCCGACCGGAAGGACCCGCATGATCATCGCCGCCGCCGACGGATCCGCCCTCGGCAACCCCGGTCCGGCCGGGTGGTCGTGGTACGTCGATGACGGATGCTGGGCCGCGGGCGGGTGGCCGCACGGCACCAACAACCAGGGCGAGCTCACGGCCGTCCTCGAGTTGTTCCGGGCCACGGCGCACCTCGACGAGGAACTGCTCGTGCAGTGCGACAGCCAGTACGTGATCAACGCGCTGACGAAGTGGATGCCGAACTGGAAGCGCAAGGGCTGGCGCAAGGCCGACGGCTCCCCCGTGCTGAACCTCGAGCTCATGCAGTCGCTCGACGAGGCGCTGCGCGGCCGTCGCTACCGGTTCGAATGGGTTCGCGGGCACGCCGGGCACCCGATGAACGAGGCCGCGGACGAGCGTGCGCGCGCGGTCGCGATCGCCTACCAGCGGGGCGGCGACATCCCCACGGGCCCCGGCTGGACGGGGGCGTGCGAACCCGCCGTCGATGCGATCGTCTCCCCCGGGACGATCGACCTCCCGGACGCCGCCGACGACGCCGACGCGGGCGAGGTGCCCGCCGACGCGGCGCTGTTCGACTTCGACGACCCCACCGCCGACTGGACCACGCTCTCGCTCGAGCTCACGACCGAGGAGCACACGCGGCTCGTCGAGCGCGCCCGCGCCGCCGGCGTCTCACCGGAGGAGTTCCTCCGCGGCCTGATCTAGCGGCTCAGGCCGGCGAGTGGAAGCGCTGCTGCGCGGCCACGAGCCCGTCCGTGACGATCGACTCCACGGCGTCCGCGGCATCCGCCAGCAGGTTCGGCAGCGCCTCGCGCTCGGCCCCGGCGAAGTCGCGGAGCACGTAGTCGGCGGCGTCCATGCGACCCGGGGGTCGGCCGATCCCGACGCGCACGCGCGTGAACTCGGGCGATCCCGCGGCCTTCTGGATGTCGCGCAGCCCGTTGTGGCCGCCGTGGCCGCCGCCGCGCTTCAGCCGCACGGTGTCGAACGGGATGTCGAGCTCGTCGTGCACCACGATGAGCCGGTCGATCGGCAGCGAGTAGAACTTCAGCAGCGCCGAGACCGGCCCGCCCGAGGCGTTCATGTAGCTGTTGGGCTTGGCGAGGACGAGCTTGGGGCGCCCCGGGCCGAGGAACCCCTCGGCGACGCGCGACGGCGTCTTGTGGCTCTTGAACGTCGCGCCGATGCGCGACGCGAGCTCGTCGGCGACCATCTGGCCGACGTTGTGGCGGTTGCCCGCGTACTGGGCGCCGGGGTTGCCGAGGCCGACCACAAGCCAGGTGTTGTCGGACACGACCTCGTCCTTCCGGCGGTGCAGGAGGCGGTCGAGCAGGTTCACGGATGCCTCCGGGGCGGGGGTGGTGGGAACGGCGGAGGGCCTGCGGCCCGCGTCCGAGCGTACCCGGATGCGGCGCCGCAGGCCCTCACGTCGAATCGATCGATCGGGGTGCGGTCGACTACTCGGCCGACTCGCCCTCGGTCGCGGCCTCCTCGACGGCGCCCTCGGCCTCGGAGACCTCGCCCTCGGTCTCCTCGCCCTCGGCGGTCTCCTCGCCGAGGTCGACCTTCTGCGGCACGTGCACGTTGATGACCAGCGTCTCGGGGTCGCTGATGAGGGTCGCGCCCTTGGGCAGCTCGACCTCGTTCGCGAGCACCTTGGTGCCGTCCTCGAGGCCCTCGACCGAGACGGTGATGTTCTCGGGGATGTGCGTCGCCTCGACCTCGAGCAGGAGGGTGACGGCGTCGAGGTCGGCGATCGTGCCGGAGGCGGGCTCGCCCTCGACGTGCACGGGGACCTCGACCTGGACCTTCTCGCCGCGCTTGATGACGACGAGGTCGATGTGCTCGATGAGCTGGCGCACCGGGTCCTTCTGGACGTCCTTCACGAGCGCGAGCTGGCTCTTGCCGCCGATCTGGAGGTCGAGCACCGCGTTGGCCTTGCGGATGAGCAGCGCGACCTCGTGGCCCGGCAGCGTCAGGTGGCGGGGGTCGGTGCCGTGGCCGTAGAGCACGGCGGGGATCTTGTCGGCGGCGCGGATCTTGCGCGCCGCGCCCTTGCCGAACGACTCGCGCGGCTCGGCGACGATCTTGTTGTCTTCGTCCATGGTGATGGCTCCTAGCGGGCTCGCGGCCCAGAGTGGGGTTTCTGATGTCGTCTCGAACGCCCGGCACTGCGCGTACGCAGCCAGCGTGAGGAACAGCCGTGAGTCTCGTTCCACCGCGTCGATCACGGATGCCGCACCGGGCGGGCCCGGCTCCGGCGGCATCCCTCGCCGAAGTTCAATCGCCCAGTCTACCGGATGCCGCGGTCGGGGCTGCGCGCGCCGATATCCTCGACCCATGAGCTCCCGCCTGCACGACCTCGTGGTCGACACCCTCGGCCGCCGCGTGGTGCAGGGCGAACTCGCCGAGGGCACGACGATGCTCGCGGAGGAGCTCGAGCGCGAGTTCGGCGTCTCGCGCTCGGTCGTCCGCGAGGCGGTCCGCGCGCTGCAGTCGCTGGGGCTCGTCGAGTCCGCCAAGCGCGTCGGCATCCGCGTGCTGCCGATGGCCCGCTGGAACGTGTTCGACGCCTCGGTGATCCGCTGGCGGCTCGCCGCGGACGCGCACGGCGTCCAGCTGCGCTCCCTCACCGAACTGCGCGCCGCCGTGGAGCCGGCCGCGGCCGAGCTGGCGGCCCGCTTCGGTCCGGATGGACTCGCGGCGGAGCTCATCGCGATCGCGGGCCGCATGCGCGCGGTCGGCCGGGCGGGCGATCTGGCGACGTTCCTCGACCTCGACATCCGCTTCCACGCGCTCGTGCTCGCGGCATCCGGCAACGAGATGTTCGCCAAGCTCGAGGGGGTCATCGCCGAGGTGCTGCGCGGCCGGACCGAGCACGGGCTCATGCCCGACCACCCGCACGAGGAGGCGCTGCAGCTGCACGTCGACGTGGCCGACGCGATCCTCGGACGGCGACCCGACGAGGCCCGCGAGGCCATGGACCGCATCATGCGCCGCACGGTCGACGAGGTCGAGTCCGTGTGGGCGGGCCGGCCGCGCGTCCACCTCGCGTAGCCGGCCCGCCGGTCGGGTCACGAGAAGCGCAGCAGCACCTTGCCGCTGGTGGCGGCGTCCGTCGCGGTCTCGAACGCCGCGAGGGCGTCGGCCGCGTCGAACTCGTGGGTGACGACGGCCCCCACCGCGAGCGAGCCGTCGGCGAGCGCCGCGACGACCTCGTCGATCTCGTCGTTGAAGCGGAACGAACCGACGAGTTCGAGCTCGCGCGTGATCGCGAGCGAGACGGGCACCGGCTGGTCGCCCGTGGGCAGGAGCCCGACCATCACGACGCGACCGCCTCGGGCGGTGCCGCGGATGGCCGAGCCCAGGCCGAGCGGGTTGCCGGACGTCTCGAAGGCGACGTCCGCCTCGACGGCGGCGATCGCGTCGGCGTCCCGGGCGTCGACCGTCCGAGTCGCTCCCGCCTCGCGCGCGATCCGCAGCGGCAGGTCGTGCAGGTCGACCGCGACGATCTCGGCGGCGCCGGCCCGGCGCAGCACGGCGACCGTGAGGGCGCCGATCGGCCCGCTGCCCACCACGAGCGCGCGACGCCCCCGCACCTCGCCGGCGCGGCCCACCGCGTGCCACGCCACGCTCGCGGGCTCCACCAGGGCGGCGTCGCGCAGCGCGAGCCCCGCCGGGAGCGCCCGAAGCATCCGCGCCGGGAGCACCGCATGGCGTGCGAAGGCGCCGTCGGTGTGCGGCACCCGGGCGGCGCTGCCGAGGTAGGTGCACCCCGGCGAGAGGTTCGGGCGATCGGCCGGGTACCGCGCGCCGTCGCCGGGCCCGGGGGTGGCCGGGTGCACGGCGACGGGCGTGCCCGCTGCGGGACCGGTCCCGTCGGCGGCCGCGCGGACGACGGTGCCCACGACCTCGTGGCCGAGCACCATCGGGTTCCGGAGGATCGACTCGCCCGCCGCGCCGTGGCGCCAGTAGTGCAGGTCGGACCCGCACACGCCCCCGTAGGCGATCTCGACCACGGCGTCTCCCGGTCCCGGCGCGGGGACCGGGACCGGTTCGACGCGGAGGTCGCCGGCGCCGTGGGCCACCACGCCCAGCGTGGTCTCGGGGATCTGCTGCTCGTTCATCCGTTCCCTTCCGTCCGTCGCCGTCACACGACCGCGGTCATGCCGCCGTCGACGAAGACCACCTGGCCGTTGACGTAGTCCGACCCGTCCGAGGCGAGCCACACGGCCGGCCCGATCAGGTCCTGGGTGGTCCCCCACCGGTGCGCGGGCGTGCGCCCCGTGATCCAGGCGTTGAAGTCGGCGTCGTCGACGAGGTTCTGCGTCATCTGCGTGTGGATGTACCCGGGCGCGATCGCGTTCACCTGCAGCCCGTGCGCGGCCCACTCGGCCGTCATCGCGCGGGTGAGGTTGCGGATGCCGCCCTTGGAGGCGGTGTACGCGCCGATGGTCGGCCGAGCGAGATCGGCCTGCACCGAGGCGACGTTGATGATCTTGCCCCGCCCGCGGGGGATCATGCGGCGGGCCGCCTCGCGACCGACGAGGAAGGCGCTCGTGAGATTGGTGCGGATCACCCGGTCCCAGTCCGCGGGGTCGAGTTCGAGCATCGGGACGCGGTGCTGGACTCCGGCGTTGTTCACGAGGATCCGCAGGTCACCCACGTCGCGCTCGACGCGCGCGATGCCGTCGGCGGCGGCCGCGGCATCCGTCACGTCGAAGGCGACGGATGCCACGCGCCCCGCACCGTACCGGTCGGCGAACGCCTCGTGCGCCGCCCGGAGCCGGTCGGGGTCGACGCCGTGCAGGACGATCGTGGCGCCCGCGTCGGCGAGCCCCGCCGCGATGGCGCGGCCGATGCCGCGGCTCGAGCCGGTGACGAGCGCGACGCGCCCGGTGAGGTCGAAGAGGTCCACGGCCGCCCTCCTAGAAGCCGCTCGCGAGCAGGTAGATCGTGAGGGACAGCGCGAAGCCGATGATGCCGACGAGCGCCTGGCCGACCGTCCAGGTCTTCAGCGTGGTCTTGGTGTCCATGCCGAAGAACCGGGAGACCAGCCAGAAGCCGGAGTCGTTGACGTGACCGGCGAACACGGAGCCGGCGGCCAGGCTCAGCACGATCGCGGCGAGCTCGACCGGGTTGTAGGCGGCGTTGTCGAGGACCACCGGCTGCACGAGCGCGGCGGCGGTCGTGAGCGCGACGGTGGCCGAGCCCTGGGCGAGGCGCACGACGGCGGCGATCACGAACCCGGCGACGATGACCGGCAGCCCGATCGCGTCGAGGGACTCCGCGATGGCGTTGCCGATGCCGCTCGCCCGGAGCACGCCGCCGAACATGCCGCCGGCGCCGGTGATGAGGATGATCGAGCAGACCGGGCCGAGGGCGCTGTCGACGACCGTCTCGACGAGGCTGCGCGGCTTGCGGTTGCGCCAACCGAGCAGCCACATGGCGAACAGGACGGTGATGAGCAGCGCGATGGGCGTCTCGCCGAGCAGGCGGAGGATCTGCACCCACGTGTCCTCGAGCGAGACGAGGCCCGCGGTGGCCGCCATGTTGAGGCCGGTGTTGAGGAAGATCAGGCCGAGGGGCAGGAGCAGCAGGAAGAGGATCGTGCCGAGCTTCGGGGTGGATCGGAACTCCTGCTCGGGCGATTCCGCCGGGGCGTCGAGGATCATCGGCACGGGCAGGTCGATGCGCCGCCCGAGGAACCGGCCGAAGAGGTAGCCGACGACGTACCAGGTGGGGATCGCGACGACGAGGCCGAGGACCAGCACGAGACCCACGTCGGCGCCGAGCAGGCCGGTCGCGGCCACCGGGCCCGGGTGCGGCGGGACGAAGATGTGCATGACCGAGAACGCCGTCGCGGCCGGGAACGCGTAGAGCAGCAGCGACCCGCCGAGGCGCCGGGCGACGGTGAAGATGATCGGCAGCATGACCACGAGGCCCGCGTCGAAGAAGATCGGGAAGCCGAACATGAGCGACGCGATCGACAGCGCGAGCGGGGCCCGCTTCTCACCGAACCGGGAGATGAGCGCGTTGGTGAGCACCTCGGCGCCACCCGAGACCTCGAGCATCCGGCCGAGCATGGCGCCGAGGCCGACGAGGAGTGCGACGCTCGCGAGCGTGCCGCCGAATCCCGTGAGGAGGGTGGGCACGAGCTGGCCGGCGGGGATGCCGGTGGCGATGGCGGTGAGCACGCTCACGATCACCAGGGCGATGAACGCGTGGATGCGGAACTTCATGATGAGCAGCAGCAGCGCGGCGATCGCCGCGGCCGCCACCGCGAGGAGGCCCGGCGTGCCGAGCGTCCAGTTGAGGTCGAGGTCGGTCATCTTCGTCCTTGTTCGAGAGTGGTGGTCGGGGTCGGGTGGTGCTGGATGGTTGGCGGGCGACCTGCGGCGTCAGCCGTGGTCCGGGGCGCCCTCGTCCAGGACGCCGAGCGCGTCGCGGACATCCGCGACGATCTCGGCGGGGTCGCGGCGGACGTCGACGCGGATGCCGCGCTCGTCCTCCTCGAGGGGCTCGAGCGCGTCGAACTGCGACGCGAGCAGGCTCACGGGCATGTACTCGTGGGTGCGCCCGAGCTGACGGTCCGCGATGAGGTCGGGGTCGCCGACGAGGTGCACGAAGACCGTCGAGGGCGCGTAGGCGACGAGCTGGTCGCGGTACCGACGCCGGAGCGCCGAGCAGGCGACGACGATCGGCCGGCCTTCCGCCAGCTCCGCGCCGATGCGCAGCGCGATGATCTCGAGCCAGGGCGCGCGGTCCTCGTCGTCGAGCGGCTGGCCGGCGGCCATCTTCGCCTTGTTGGCGCTGGGGTGCAGGTCGTCGCCGTCGATGAACTCCACGCCGAAGGCCGCCGCCAGCGCGGCGCCGATGGTCGACTTCCCCGATCCGGAGACGCCCATCACGATGATGGGGGTGCGAAGTGCCATGGTGCTGCTCCTCAGACGCGTCATTACATCTGATTCCAACACCCGACTCGCGGGTTTAAATCAGATTTATTGCAGGTACGATAGCACAGCGTCGGCGCGGACGGTCACGGGGACTCCCGACGACACACGGGGCGGGCGTGTCCTACGCTTGACCCGATCCCCCGACGGAGCGAGGCGCCGCTGCGCGGCGCGAGGAGGAATGATGGCGGAGACCACGGGCACGGCGAACATCGGCGTCGTCGGACTCGCAGTGATGGGGTCGAACCTGGCCCGCAACCTGGCGAGTCGCGAGGGCAACACGGTGGCCGTGTTCAACCGCTCCCCGGAGCGCACGCGCACCCTCACCACCGAGCACCCCGAGGCCGGGTTCGTCGCCGCCGAGGGCTACGACGAGTTCGTCGCCTCGCTCGCGAAGCCCCGCACCGCGATCATCATGGTCCAGGCCGGCCGGGGCACCGACGCGGTGATCTCCGAGCTCGTCAAGCGGTTCGAGCCCGGCGACATCATCGTCGACGGCGGCAACGCGAACTTCCACGACACCATCCGTCGCGAGGCGGAGATCGCGCCGACCGGCATCCACTTCGTCGGCGCCGGCATCTCGGGCGGAGAAGAGGGCGCGCTGAACGGCCCCTCGATCATGCCCGGCGGCTCGGCCGAGTCGTACGAGACGCTCGGCCCGATCCTCGCCTCGATCGCCGCGGTCGCCGAGGGCGAGCCGTGCGTCACCCACGTCGGCACCGACGGCGCCGGCCACTTCGTCAAGATGGTGCACAACGGCATCGAGTACGCCGACATGCAGCTCATCGCCGAGGCCTACGACCTCATCCGACAGGGCACCGGCAAGTCCCCCGCCGAGATCGCCGACATCTTCGCTGAGTGGAACACCGGCGAGCTCGAGAGCTACCTCATCGAGATCACCGCCGAGGTGCTCCGGCAGACGGATGCCGAGACCGGGCAGCCGCTCGTCGACGTCATCCTCGACGAGGCCGGCGCGAAGGGCACCGGCGCCTGGACCGTGCAGAACGCGCTCGACCTGGGCGTGCCCGTGTCGGGCATCGCGGAGGCCGTGTTCGCCCGCAGCCTCTCGTCCAAGCGGGCGCAGCGCGACGCCGCCGCCGACCTGCCCGGCCCCTCGGGCGAGTGGACCGTCGCCCCGGAGGACGCCGACGCCTTCGTCGAGGACGTGCGCCGCGCCCTCTACGCGTCGAAGATCATCGCCTACTCCCAGGGCTTCGACGAGATCGTCGCGGGCGCCGAGCAGTTCGGCTGGGACGTCAAGAAGGGCGAGATCGCGAAGATCTGGCGCGCGGGCTGCATCATCCGCGCGCGCTTCCTCAACCGCATCGCCGAGGCCTACGCCCAGGACCCGGGCCTCGTCGCCCTCGTGACCGCGCCGTACTTCCGCGACGCCGTCGCCGGCGCGCAGGACAGCTGGCGCCGCGTCGTGCAGGTCGCCGCCGGCGCCGGCATCCCCACGCCCGCCTTCTCGTCGTCGCTCGCGTACTACGACGGCCTCCGCGCCCCGCGCCTCCCCGCCGCACTCGTACAGGGCCAGCGCGACTTCTTCGGCGCCCACACCTACAAGCGCGTCGACAAGCCCGGCGTGTTCCACACGCTCTGGTCGGGCGACCGCTCGGAGATCGAGACCACGCCCTCGTCGCACTGAGCGTCGGGCACGGGTGAGACGGAGCGGATGATGCCGAGGCCGTCGTGGCAGCAGGAGGGGCAGGACCCCGACTACCGGTTCACGCTGGCCAACGAGCGCACGTTCCTCGCCTGGATCCGGACCGCGCTCGCCCTGCTCGCGGGCGGTGTGCTGCTGCACCAGTTCGCCGTCGGGCTCGAACCGCGGGTGGTGCTCGTCATCGTCGCGGTCGGGCTCGGGCTCGTCTCCACCGCGCTCAGCGTCGTCGCGTACACCCGGTGGCGCGCGAACGAGATCGCCATGCGGCACGGACGGCCGCTCCCCTACGGCTGGGCGCTGCCCGTGCTCGCCGCCACAAGCCTCCTGACGGCAGCGGTGCTCACGGTCGTCCTGATCGTGTCGTGAGGCCGCCGAGGTGAGCGCCTACCGCGTGCCGGCGACCGGCGACCCCGGCCTCCAGCCGGAGCGAACCGCGCTCGCCTGGGGCCGGACCTCGCTCGCGATCGCCGTGAACGCGCTGCTGTCGCTGCGCACCGGGCTCGTGCTCGGCGAGCCGTCGCTGGTCGCCATCGGGGCGCTGCTGTTCGCCGCCGCCGGCGGCGCGGTCGCGATCGGCGCCGTGCGGCGCGTGCAGCTCTCCGGCGCCGAGCTGACGATCACCCCGCCTGCTTGGGCGCTGCCCGGCGTCGCCGCGGCGACCGTCCTCGCGAGCGTGGGCGGCATCGCCTCGGTGCTCGTGGAAGGATCGGCGTGATGGACGATTCGCATCCCGAACTCGACGACGACGGCTGGCGCGACGACCGACCGGTGCGCACCGAGCGGCGCCGCCGCGCGCTCCGGATCGTCGTGCTCGTCGCGCTCGCGGGCATGCTGCTCCCCCTCGTCCTCTCGGCGTACGGCGTCGCCCGCGCCGCCGCCGAGCGCGCGTGCGCCGTCTACGCGCTCGACTACAGCGTCAACGCGACCTCGAGCGTCGGCTTCGACCTGTTCGCCGAGGGCGGCCCGGGCTGGCTCTGCTTCGCCGAGGTCGGCGCGGGCGACCGCGGCATCCTGCTCGGCAACCTCGGCCTCATGCCGGCCGCCCCGCGCCCCGCAGCGCCCGGACGCGACGCGTAGCGCCCTCGGGCGTCCCGCTACCGCACCGCCTCCGACTCGAGCAGGCGCTGCCTGACCTGGCGCCGGATCACCTTGCCGATGAGCGAGCGCGGCAGGTCGTCGACCGCGATGACGCGCTTGGGCACCTTGTACGGCGTCAGCCGTTCGCGCGCGAGGGAGCGGATCGACTCGACATCGAGGGTCGCGCCGGCTCGGAGCACGACGGCGGCGACGACCTCCTCGCCCGACCGGGCGTCCGGCAGGCCCACGACCGCGCAGTCCTCGATGTCGGGATGGTGCCGCAGCGCCTCCTCGACCTCGCTCGGTGCGACGTTGAAGCCGCCGGTGATGATGAGTTCCTTGATGCGGTCGACGATGGTGACGAACCCGTCGTCGTCGATCGTGACGATGTCGCCCGTGCGGAACCACCGCGCACCGCCGTGCGGGTCGTCGACGAACACCGCGTCGGTCTCGTCGGACTTGCGCCAGTACCCGGTGAACACCTGCGGTCCGCGCACGACGAGTTCACCCCGCTCGCCGTGCGGCACGTCGCGCATCGGGTCGTCGGGGTCGACCACCCGGACCTCGGTCGACGGCAGCGGGAGCCCGACGGTCCCGGCCTTGCGAGTCGGCGCGACCGGGTTCGCCATGAGCACGGGCGAGCACTCCGACAGCCCGTATCCCTCGACGAGCATGCCGCCGGTCTGCGCCTCCCACGGCTCGACCACCTCGGCCGACAGCGGCATCGCGCCCGAGATGGCGATGCGGATGCCGCGCAACGAGACGCCCCGCTCGACGGCGGCGCGCGTCAGCCGCTCGTAGATCGGCGGCACGGCCGGCAGGAACGTCGGCGGGCGCTTCCGGGCGACCTTCAGCACGAGGTCGGGGTCGAACTTGGGGAACAGGACGAGCCGAGCGCCCATGCTCATCGCGAAGGTCAGGCACAGCGTCAGGCCGTACGCGTGGAACATCGGCAGCACCGCGTAGACGACCGACGTGCCGCGCTCGATCTCGGGCACCCACGCACGGGCCTGCGCGGCGTTCGCGAGCAGGTTCGCGTGCGTGAGCGTCGCACCCTTCGGCGAGCCCGTCGTCCCGCTCGTGTACTGGATCAGCGCGACGTCGTCGACGCCGGGTGCCGCGAGGTGCGCATCGACCGGGTCGGATGCCACGACCTCGCGCCACGGGACCGCGCCGCGTACGCGCGTGGTCAGCGCGGCCCGCGACTCGCGCGCCTTCGCGATCGGCAACCGCAGCAGGGCGCGGGTCGCGAACGGCATCGCCCGCGTGACGTCGACCGACACGACGTGCTGCACGCGCACGTCGTCGGGGAACGCCCGGATGGTCTCCACGACGTTGCTCCAGGCGATCACGACGCGCGCGCCGTGATCCTCGAACTGGTGGCGCAGCTCCCGCGGCGTGTAGAGCGGGTTGTGCTCGACGACGATCGCCCCGAGGCGCAGCACCGCGTAGAACGCGACGATGTGCTGCGGGCAGTTCGGCAGCACGATCGCCACCGGGTCACCCGGCTGCACGCCAAGGCGCCGCAGACCCTCGGCAGCCCGCTCGATCTGGTCGCCGAGCTCCGCGTACGTCGTCACGCGGCCGAAGAACTCCAGCGCGGGCCGGTCCGGGTACTGCTCGACCGACGCGCGGATCAGGTCCCAGAGCGAGCCGTCGGGCGGCGGGAGTTCGTGCGGGACGCCGGGGGCGTAGCTTCGGAGCCAGGGCTTCGCCGTGGCATCCGCCATCAGGCCGCGCCGTCGAACATGCTCGTGACGCTGCCGTCCTCGAACACCTCGTGGATGGCCCGGGCGAGCAGCGGCGCGATGGGCAGCACCGTCAGGCGGTCCCAGCGCTTCTCCTCCGGAACGGGCAGCGTGTCGGTGACGACGACCTGGTCGATGAAGTCGGACTGCAGGATCTCGACGGCGGGGTTGGAGAACACCGCGTGGGTCGCGGCGACCACGACACCCGTGGCGCCGTTCTTCTTCAGCGCCTCGGCCGCCTTCACGATGGTGCGGCCCGTGTCGATGAGGTCGTCGACGAGCAGGCACACGCGTCCCTCGACGGTGCCGACGATCTCGTGCACCGAGACCTGGTTCGGGACGAGCGGGTCGCGCCGCTTGTGGATGATCGCGAGCGGCGCGCCGAGCTTGTCGGACCAGATGTCGGCGACGCGAACGCGCCCCATGTCGGGCGAGACCACCGTGAGCGTCTCGGGGTCGAGCAGCTTGCGGAAGTGCTCGAGCAGCACGGGCATCGCGAACAGGTGATCGACCGGGCCGTCGAAGAAGCCCTGGATCTGCGCGGCGTGCAGGTCGACCGACATGATCCGGTCGGCGCCGGCGGCCTTGTAGAGGTCGGCGACCAGGCGGGCCGAGATCGGCTCGCGGCCGCGGCCCTTCTTGTCCTGCCGGGCGTAGGGGTAGAACGGCGAGACCACCGTGATGCGCTTCGCGGACGCGCGCTTCAGCGCGTCGACCATGATGAGCTGCTCCATGAGCCACTCGTTGATCGGCGCCGCGTGCGACTGGATCACGAACGCGTCGGTGCCGCGCACGCTCTCGCCGTAGCGCGCGTACAGCTCGCCGTTGGCGAACGTGCGGGCATCGGTCGGCACGAGCTCCGAGCCGAGCTCGGCGGCGATCTGCCGCGCGAGCTCCGGGTGCGCCCGCCCCGAGATCAGCACGAGCCGCTTCGATCCGGTGGTCTCGATCATGTGTGCAGTCCTTCCCACCGGTGGCGGCGTTCTCTGGTCAGTCCTCGGTCGCCTGGACGGCGTCGCCCGTGCCGGCCGCCTCGGCCGCCTCGGCGGCCTTGGTGCCGGCCCGGTGCTCCCGGACCCACCCGTCGATGTTGCGTTGCGGGGCGACGTTCACCGCGAGGGCACCGGCAGGAACGTCCTTGCGGACGACCGTCCCGGCCCCCGTGTAGGCGCCGTCCCCAATCGTAACGGGCGCGACGAACACGCCGTGCGACCCCGTGCGGACGTGGGACCCGATCGTGGTGCGGTGCTTGCTCACGCCGTCGTAGTTCGCGGTGATCGAGCCGGCACCGACGTTCGAGCCCTCGCCGATCTCGGTGTCGCCGATGTAGGACAGGTGCGGCACCTTGCTGCCCGCGCCGATGTCGGCGTTCTTCGTCTCGACGAACGTGCCGATCTTGCCGTCGGCGCCGAGCACGGTGCCCGGGCGGAGGTACGAGAACGGTCCGACGGAGGCACCGGCGCCGATAACGGCGAGCGTGGCATCCGTTCGCTTGACCTCGGCGTTCTCGCCCACCTCGCAGTCGACGAGCGTCGTGTCGGGGCCGACCACCGCGCCCGTCGCGATGGCCGTCGCGCCCTTCAGCTGCGTGCCCGGGCGGATCGTGACGTCGGGCTCGATGCGCACGGCGAGGTCGATCCACGTGGTGCCCGGGTCCTCGATCGTGACCCCGTTGAGCTGCCAGCCGCGCACGATGAGCGCGTTCAGCCGCGCGGCGGTCTCGGACAGCTGGGCGCGGTCGTTGATGCCCGCGACGAGCCAGCCCTCGGACACCGGCCGGGCCTTGACCTCGGAGCCGGCGGCGCGGAGGTGCTCGATGACGTCGGTCAGGTACTTCTCGCCCTGCGCGTTCTCGGTCGTGAGGTTCGCCAGCTGGTCGCGCAGCGCGTTCGCGCCGAACGCGTAGACGCCCGCGTTGACCTCGTCGATCGCGAGCTCCGCCTCGCTCGCGTCCTTCTGCTCGACGATGCGGTCGAACGACCCGTCGGCCGCCCGCACGATGCGCCCGTAGCCGGTCGGGTCGTCGTATCGGGCCGAGAGCACGGATGCCGCGAGCCCGTCGGCGCGGTGGCGCTCGAGCAGCTCGGTGAGCGTCGAGGCGTTCAGGAGCGGCACGTCGCCGTTCAGCACCAGGACCTCTCCGGCGAAGTCGCCGGGGAGCGCCTGCACGGCCTGCTCGACCGCGCGGCCGGTGCCCGGGATCTCGTCCTGGTCGACGATGATCGTGCCGGGCAGCTCGGTCTCGATCGCCGCCGCGACGAGGTCGCGCTCGTGGCGCACCACGGCGACCACGTGCGCGGCATCCAGCGCACGTGCCGTGGCGAGCACGTGCGCGATGATCGGCGCACCCGCGAGCGGGTGCAGGATCTTCGGCGTGGCCGACTTCATGCGGGTGCCCTGACCCGCGGCGAGCACGATGATGGCGAGGTTGTTGTCCATGCTCCGCCACCAGGATTCGAACCTGGTCCTCACAGCTCCAAAGGCTGTCGTGCTGCCGTTACACCATGGCGGACCGCGCCCGGCGGGGGTCCGCCGAGCGCCTACCAAGTCTGCCACGCGGCATCCGTCGGCTCTGAACGGATGCCGCATGCCCGATGCGATACTGGCGACATGACGGCGGACGCGGACGAGGTGGACCGGATCGTCGACGACTGGGAGCGCGAGCGCCCCGACCTCGACTTCGCCCCCCTGCAGGTGTTCTCGCGCGTCGGGCGGCTCGCGAAGCTGCTCGACCGCGCCCGCAAGCAGGCGTTCGAGCGCTCGGAGCTGGAGTCGTGGGAGTTCGACGTGCTCTCCGCGCTGCGGCGTGCGGGGGCGCCGTTCCGGCTGCCGCCGAAGGCGCTGCTCGCGCAGACGCTCGTCTCGAGCGGCACCATGACGAACCGCATCGACCGGCTCGTCGCGCGCGGGCTCGTCACGCGGCAGACCGACCCGCACGACGGCCGCGGCATCCTCGTCGAGATGACGCCCGCGGGCGTCACGCGAGTCGACGCCGCGATCACCCGGCTCGTGGATGCCGAGGCCGAGCTGCTGGCCGGCCTGCCCCCGGCCGAGCAGCGCCGGCTCGCCGCGCTGCTGCGCAAGCTCTCGCTCGGCTTCGCCTGACCCGAGGGGACGCGACGTGCCGCGCCGCCGCGGCGTCCCGCGGCGTGTCGCGTCCCCTCGGCGCGGTCTACCGGCGCAGCACCCGCCGGGCGAGCCAGTTGCCGAGGTACTGCACCACCTGCACGAACGCGACGATCAGCAGGACCGCCGCCCACGTGACCACCGGCTCGAACTGCCGGTAGCCGTAGAGCTGCGCGAAGTAGCCGAGCCCGCCGCCGCCGATGAGCCCAGCCATCGCCGACATGTCGATCACCGCGACGACGATGAACGTGTAGCCGAGGATGAGCGGCCCGAGCGCCTCGGGCACGACGACCGTCCCGAGGATCCGCCAGGGTCCGGCGCCCATCGACCGCGCCGCCTCGATCACGCCGGGTCGCACGGTGAGCAGGTTCTGCTCGACGATGCGGCCGAACGCGAACGACGCCGCGAGCGAGAGCGCGAAGATCGCGGCATCCGTGCCGATGCCGACGCCGATCACCGCCCGTGTCACGGGCTGCACCGCCGCGATGAAGATGATGAACGGGATGGGCCGGAAGAAGTTGATGACGACGTTCAGCACGTTGTTCACGACGGCGTTCGGCAGCAGGCCGCCGCGCCGCGTGACGTACAGGCCGACGCCCAGGAGGAAGCCGCCCGCGCCGCCGAACAGCATGGTCAGCGCGACCATGTACAGGGTCTCCGCGGCCGCGGTCCAGAACTCGGGCGCCAGTTCGATGAGCCGGTCCATCAGCGGGCCTCCGTCACGTCGGCGTGGCGCGCGACCGTCTCGAGCGCGCGGTCGATCGCGGCATCCGCCCCCCGGATCGCGAGGGTCAGGTGGCCGAACGCGCGTCCGCGGATGTCGTTGATGCCGCCGTAGACGAGCTCGAACTCCAGGCCCGCCGCCGCGAGGTCGATGAAGACCTGCGCCTGCGAGGCGTCGCCGTCGCGGAACGAGAAGGTCACGATCCGCCCCTCGTGGCGCTCGCGGAGCACCGCGAGCTCGGCGGGCGAGGGTACGCCCTTGATGACGGTGCCGACGAACCGCTGCGACGACGGATGCCGCGGGCCGGAGAACACGTCGAACACGTCTCCGTGCTCGATCACCCGGCCGCGGTCCATGACCGCGACCTTCGTGGCGATCGTCTGGATCACGTCCATCTCGTGGGTGATGACGATGATCGTGACGCCCTGCTCCTCGTTCACGCGCTTCAGCAGCGTCAGCACCTCGTGCGTCGTCTCGGGGTCGAGCGCGCTGGTGGCCTCGTCGGCGAGCAGGAGGCGCGGGCGGGTCGCGAGGGCGCGGGCGATGCCGACGCGCTGCTTCTGCCCGCCCGAGAGCTGGTCGGGGTGGGCGCCGGCCTTGTCGGCGAGGCCGACGAAGTCGAGCAGCTCGTCGACCCGGGCGCGGATGTCGGCCGCGCGCCATCCGGCCACCTTCAGCGGGTACGCCACGTTGCCCCGCACGGTCTTCGCATCGAACAGGTTGAACTGCTGGAAGATCATGCCGATGCCGAGGCGGATGCCGCGGAGCTCGCGCTCGGCGAGCCCGGTGATCTCGCGCCCGTCGATGCGGATCGAGCCGCTCGTCGCGGGCTCGAGCGCGTTGACGAGCCGCACGAGCGTCGACTTGCCCGCGCCGGAGTAGCCGATGATCCCGAAGACGTCGCCCGCCTCGATCTCGAGCGAGACGTCGTCGACGGCGGTGACGGGCTCGGCGCGCCGGTCGGCCGCCGGATAGGACTTGGTGACGTGCTCGAGGGTCACGAGCGCCATGGGGTACCTCCTTCCGTGGGCAGGCCGGTGGTCGAGGAGCACGCAGGCGCGTACCGAGACCTCGCACGGGTCTCGGTACGGGCGCTGCGCGTCCTACTCGACCACCGGGGCCGCCGCCGACTAGCCCTGGGCGCGGGTGTCGTCCTCGACCTCGGCCAGCGAGGACTCCAGGTCGGCGACCGGGATCTCGACCGAGACGCCGGTACCCGCCGAGGCCTCGTCGAGGCCGGCCTGCACGGCCGCGTCGGTCTGGAAGATCTCGACGAGCTTGCGGTACGTCTCGTTGTCGGCTTCGTCGGCGCGCGCCGCGAAGATGTTGACGTAGGGCAGCGCGTTCGGGTCGGCCGGGTCGTCCTTCGCGATGGCGTCCTCGAAGCTGAGGCCCGCGTCCTCCACGAAGTCGTTGTTGATGATCGCCGCGGCGACATCCGGCAGCGACGTCGCCGTGAGCGACGCCTCGAGCGGGGTGACCTTCACCTTCGACGCGGCCTGGTCGATGTCGTCGACGGTTGAGAAGATCGACCCGCCGTCCTCGAGCTCGATGAGGCCCGCCGACTGCAGCACGAGCAGGGCGCGCGCGAGGTTCGAGGGGTCGTCGGGGATGGCGACGGTCTCGCCCTCCTCGATGTCCTCGACCGACTCGTACTTGGTCGAGTACAGGCCGAGCGGGTAGATCTGCGTCGAGCCGACGGGCGTCAGGTCGGCGTCGGCCGAGACGTTGTAGTCGGCGAGGTAGACGATGTGCTGGAACTGGTTGAGGTCGAGCTCGCCCTCGGTGAGCGCCGGGTTCGGCTGGGCGTAGTCGGCGAAGTCGACCAGCTCGATCTCGATGCCGGCTTCGGCGGCGGCCGCTTCGAAGGCGGGCCACTGCGGGTCGGACTTGCCGACGACGCCGATGCGGACGACGTCGTCGCCCTCGGCCGCCCCGGCGGACGAGCAGGCGGCGAGCCCGATGACGAGCGGGGCTGCGGCGAGCGCGGCGATGAGCTTGGTTCGGGTGCTGGGCATGCGGTGGTTCCTCTTTCAGGTGGGCGCGCGCGAACGGATGCTGGTGGCGGATGGTGCCCGGCATGACGAAACCCCACCGCTGGTGGCGGTGGGGCGTCGATGCCGCGTTCGTGGACGCACGTCAACGTTAGACGAAGGTCCTGCGCCCGAATGACCGCATGGTCACCGAGTGTCACAGATCCTGCGGCGTCATCCCTCGAGTTGCTCGGAAACTTCGAGCCAGCGCGTCTCGAGGTCGGTCACGGAGTCCTCGAGCGCGCGCAGTTCGTCGCCGAGCGCACCGAGTCCGACGTAATCCGACTGGTCGTGCCGGGCGAGCTTCTCGTGCTGCTCGGCGATCTGCGCCTGCAGCTTCTCGAGCCGGCGGTCGATCGACGCCAGCTCCTTCTCGGCGGCGCGGCGGTCCGCGCCCGCGAGCGCCGGGCCACCGGCAGCGGATGCCGCGGGGCCGGTCGTGGACGAACCCGGCGCAGACGCCGGCGCCGTGGCATCCGTCACCTGCCGGCGTCGCAGCTCGAGGTACTGGTCGACCCCCCGCGGGAGGTCGCGCAGGTGCCCCTCGAGGATCGCGACCTGGCGGTCGGTCACCCGCTCGACGAGGTACCGGTCGTGGCTCACCACGAGGAGGGTGCCGGGCCACGCGTCGAGGAGGTCCTCGATCGCGGCGAGCATGTCGGTGTCGAGGTCGTTGGTCGGCTCGTCGAGGATGAGCACGTTGGGCTCCTGCAACAGGATCAGCAGGAGCTGCAGCCGCCGCTTCTGCCCGCCGGAGAGGTCCTTCACGGGCGTCGCGAGCTGCTGGTTCGTGAAGCCGAGCCGTTCGAGCAGCTGTCCGGGCGTGAGCTCGACGGCCTTCGAACCCGAGCCGACCACGTAGCTCGTCTTCTGCGCGGCGACCACCGCGCTCACGCGCTCGTCGGCCCATTCGGCGAGCTCCGCGAGCTCCTGGCTGAGCACCGCGATCTTCACCGTCTTGCCGCGCTTGACGCGGCCGGTCGTCGGCTGCACCTCCCCCGTCACGAGCTTCAGCAGCGTCGACTTGCCCGCGCCGTTCACGCCGAGGATGCCGGTCCGCTCGCCCGGGGCGATGCGCCACTCGAGCTCGTGCAGCACGGTGCGGGTCGCCGGCGCGTCGGGTGCGGCATCCCGGACGGGGTACTCGACCGTCACCCCGAGCAGGTCGACGACGTCCTTGCCGAGCCGCGTGACCGCGAGCCGGTTCAGCTCGACCGGGTTGCGCACGGGCGGCTCGTTCTCGATGAGCTGGTTCGCCGCCTCGATGCGGAACTTCGGCTTCGACGTCCTCGCGGGCGCGCCGCGGCGCAGCCACGCCAGCTCCTTGCGCATGAGGTTCTGGCGCTTGGCCTCGGATGCCGCGGCCATGCGGTCTCGCTCGACGCGCTGCAGCACGTACGCGGCGTACCCGCCCTCGAACGGTTCGACGATGCCGTCATGCACCTCCCACGTGGCCGTGCACACCTCGTCGAGGAACCACCGGTCGTGCGTCACGACGACGAGCGCGCCGTCGTTCGCCGCCCACCGGGCCTTGACGTGACCGGCGAGCCACGCGATGCCCTCGACATCGAGGTGGTTCGTGGGCTCGTCGAGGAACAGCACGTCCCAGTCGCCGATGAGCAGGGCGGCGAGCCCCACGCGTCGGCGCTGGCCGCCCGAGAGGTCGCCCACTCGCGCGTGCCACGGCACGTCGGCGAGCAGCCCGGCGATCACGTCGCGCACCTTCGCGTCGCCAGCCCAGACGTGCTCCTCGATGCCGCCGACGACGGCGTCGGCGACCGTCGTCGCCGGGTCGACCGTGTCGGCTTGGTCGAGCATGCCAATGCGGATGCCGCGGCGCACCGTCACGCGACCGCCGTCCGGCTCGAGCCGCCCGGCCAGCAGCTTCAGCAGGGTGGACTTGCCGTCGCCGTTTCGCCCCACGATGCCGATGCGGTCGCCCTCGTCGATGCCGAGGGTGACCTCGTCGAAGACGGTGCGCGTGGGGAACTCGAGGTGCAGGCGCTCGGCGCCGAGGAGGTGTGCCATGTCGCGCTCAACCCTAGCCACCCACCCTGTGCGCCCTCGCCCGCTGCTCCCCCTCCCCTCCTCCTTCCGCCCCCCCCTGCGACGGAGTGATGCCACCTGCACCGGTGGTGGCGCGCGGCGGTGCACCTGGCATCAATTCGCCGCACGGGCGGGCGCGGGGAAGAGAGAGGGTGGGCGCGGAGAGGGAGGAGGGCGCGCGTCAGCGGAGGACGACGCGGGCGCCGTGGACGGGCCCGTGGACGTGGACCGCGGTGAGCCGCGCCGCCGACAGCGCGACCTGCAGCTCGATCGCCGAGTCGGCGCCGTCGACGAGGAACGCCACCGTCGGCCCCGACCCCGAGACGATGCCCGCGAGCGCGCCGTTGCGCTCGCCGATGTCGAGGATGCGGCCCAGGCCGGGCGCGAGCGACAGCGCCGCCGACTGCAGGTCGTTGTGCAGCGCGGTGGCGAGCCGGCGCGGGTCGCCCGCGCGCAGCGCCTGCAGCACCGCGAGGTCGACGGTGGGCGAGGCAGCGGATGCCGCATCCGCGCCGGAGCGCCAGTCCTCCTCGAGGCCGGCGTCGCGCCGGCGGTCGAGTTCGCGGTAGACCGCCGGCGTCGACAGGCCGAACTCGGCGACGGCGAGCACCCAGTGGAACGACCCGGTCGCGAGCGCCGGGCTCAGCCGGTCGCCTCGTCCGGTACCGATCGCGGTGCCGCCGGTGAGCGCGAAGGGCACGTCGGCGCCGAGGGACGCGGCGAGGGCGTGCAGCTCCTCCTTCGGCAGCGCGGTGCCCCAGAGCGCGTCGCAGGCGACGAGGGTCGCCGCGGCATCCGCCGACCCGCCGCCCATGCCGCCGGCGATGGGCACGTGCTTCTCGATCTCGAGGCGGACCCCGCCGGGCACCCCGGCGTGCCGGGCGAGCAGCTTCGCCGCGCGGACCGCGAGGTTCGAGGCATCCGTCGGCAGGTCGGAGGTGTCGACCGTGCCGCTGAACGAGACCGTGATGTCGTCGTCGGGCCAAGCGCGCACGTCCTCGTAGAGCGACACCGCCTGGTAGGCCGTCGCGACGTCGTGGTAGCCGTCGGCGTCGAGCGCGCCGACGCGCATGAAGACGTTGATCTTGCCGGGCGCCCGGACGTGCACTGCCTCGTCGGTCGCCGCGATCGTCATGCGTCCACGCTAGGGCATGCGGTCAGCCCACGCGCTCCAGCCACTCGCGCAGCGTCGCCTTCACGTCGGCGACGCGCGAACCGTCGGGCATGCGCCCCCACGTGAGCGAGATCGACGAGCGGTCGTCGCCCCGCGGGCTCGACCCGGCGAGCACGAACTCGCCGCCGTCGAGGTGGAACCGGGCGGTCGGATGCCGCGCCGACGTGTTGCGCGCGAGCGGCTCGACCGCGAGTTCGGCGGCCACCACGTCGGCCAGCGCGTGGAGCGCCGCGACCGCGTCGAGCGGCACCGTGCGCGAGACGCTCGCCTCGAACATGCCGTCCTGGCGCTGCCCGGGCGAACGGATGCCGCGGGCCTGCTCGTACGCCACGGTGAGGTGCTGCGACCACCACGCGTCGACCCCCTGGTCGGCAGGGAGCCAGGCGGCGATCTCGGGGTGGGACCACTCGCGCGCCCCCGCCTCGTCGAGGATGGCGAACCAGTCCTCGCGAGCGCGCCCGGTCACCTCGCGCACCTTGGCGTCGCCGACGCCGTCGCCGCTCGATCCGATGCCGTCCGTCGTCATGCCCTCACGCTACCCGGGGCGCGGGGGCCCGCCGCAAGGGGGTGGCGTCGGGCCGTTCCTCCGTACTCGGGTCGGTGCGCGGTCAGGCGGAGGCCGCGGCGCGCGCCACACGCAGGAAGTCGTCGACGGTGAGCTGCTCCCCGCGGGCCTGCGGGTCGATGCCCGCACGCTCGAGCACCGCCGTCGCCGCGGCCGACGTGCCGCCGAGCACCCCGGAGAGGGACTGCCGCAGCATCTTGCGACGCTGCTGGAACGCGGCGTCGACGAGCGCGAACACGGCGACGCGCTCCGCCTCGGTTCCGGGCGGGTCGCCGGGCGCCTCGCCGCGCTCGAAGCCGACGAGCACCGAGTCGACGTTCGGCACCGGCCAGAACACCATGCGGGAGACCTGGCCGGCGATGCGCCACCGGCCGTACCAGGCGGCCTTGACGCTCGGAGCGCCGTACACCTTCGAGCCCGGTTCGGCCGCGAGCCGGTGCCCCACCTCGGCCTGCACCATGACGATGCCGCTGCGCAGCGACGGCAGGTGCTCGAGCAGGTGGAGCAGCACGGGCACGGAGACGTTGTACGGCAGGTTCGCGACGAGCCGCGTGGGCGCTCCGGGCAGCGACGTGACGCGGAGCGCGTCGTCGTGCACGACGGTGAGGCGCGTCCCGGGCTGCATCACGGTGGCGGTGTGCGGCAGTTGCCGGGCGAGGCGGCCGTCGATCTCGACGGCGATGACGTCGGCGCCGGCCTCGAGCAGTCCGAGGGTCAGCGAGCCGAGGCCCGGCCCGATCTCGAGGACCGTCTCCCCCCGTTCGACGCCCGCGGTCTGCACGATGCGGCGCACGGTGTTGCCGTCGTGCACGAAGTTCTGGCCGAGCTTCTTCGTCGGCGTGACGTCGAGCAGCTCGGCGAGGTCGCGGATCTCGGCGGGTCCGAGGAGGCGCGCGGTACGGTCCGCCCCGTCGGCCTCGTGGCGGTGCGCGTTCACCGGATGCTCCCCCGCACGGTGTCGATGCTGCGGCACGTGGGGGCGACGGTGGTCACGGCGCGCCGGTTCACGCGGATCCCGCCGCGTCGGCAGCGAGGCCGTCGTCCCACGACCCGTAGGCCCGCACGGTGTTCTCGGCGACCTGCGCGCAGAGTTCGTCGAGGTCGGCGTCGAGGGTGTCGGCGAGGAACCGCATGGTGTGCGGCACCAGGTACGGCGCATTGGGCCGGCCGCGGAGCGGCACGGGCGTGAGGTACGGCGCATCGGTTTCGACGAGGAGCAGCTCGCGCGGGAGGACGCGCAGCGCCGCCCGCAGGTTCTCGGCGTTCTTGAACGTGACGTTGCCCGCGAACGAGCAGTACCAGCCGGCATCGGCGGCGAGCCGGGCGAGCTCGGCGTCGCCCGAGAAGCAGTGGAAGATCGTGGTGTCGGGCGCGCCCGCACGACGCAGGGTCGCGACCACCTCGTCGTGGGCGTCCCGGTCGTGGATCTGCAGCGCGATCCCGTGCCGCTTCGCGATGTCGAGGTGCGCCTCGAACGAGCGGAACTGGGCGTCGCGGCCCTCGTCGCCGGTGCGGTAGAAGTCGAGGCCGGTCTCGCCGACGGCGCGCACGCGCGGCTGCGCGGCGAGTTCGTCGATGACGTCGATCGCGGCATCGAGCTCCCCGCGGGCGTCGAGTTCCGGCGCCTCGTTGGGGTGCAGTGCGACGGCCGCGAGCAGGCGGGGTTCGCGGGCGGCCATCTCGGCCGACCAGCGGCTGGTGGCGACATCCGTGCCGACCTGCACCGCACCGGCGACGCCGACGGATGCCGCACGCTCGAGGTGCTCGTGCGGCGTCAGCGGCATCGCGCCGTCGGCGATCTCGAGGTGGGTGTGGTTGTCGTACACCGCGACCGCGAGCGGCTCGGGCGCCGGCGGGTACTCGACGGCGCGTCCGCCGTCGGATCGGGTGCGCAGGTGGTCGGCCGGAGCCGTCACTCGGCGACCTCCACGCGTGGGAACAGCGGTTCGAGCGCGGCGACGCGCGAACCGGGCGTCCACTCGTGGGCCCGGTCGATCGGCTGCTCCTGCACGGTGCCGGGCGCGCCGAGGGCGGTCCACAGCTTCGCGGTCGCCTTGGGCAGCACCGGCGAGAGCAGCACGGCGAGCGTGCCCAGCCCGTGGTAGGCGGTCGCGAGCACCGCCTCGAGGCGGTCGCGCTGCGCCGGGTCCTTCGCGAGCGCCCACGGCTCCTGCTCGGTGAGGTAGCCGTTGAGCGCGTCGACGAGGCGCCACGCCGCGGCGATCGCCTCGTGCACGCGGAGTCGCTCGATCGCCCGCCACGCGGCATCCGTCACCTCGGCCCCGAGCGCCGCGACAGCGGCGTCCGCGTCGGTGCGGCCGGCCTCGCCCGAGGGCACGTCGCCGTCGCAGTACCGGCCGATCATCGCGATGACCCGGGAGGCGAGGTTGCCGAAGCCGTTCGCGAGCTCGGCCTGGTAGCGGGCCGCGAGGTCCTCCCACGAGAACGAGCCGTCCTGTCCGAAGTGGATGGCGGAGAGGAAGTAGTAGCGGAACGCGTCGGAGCCGAAGGTGTCGGTGATCTGCTCGGGCGCGATGCCCGTCAGCTTCGACTTCGACATCTTCTCGCCGCCGACGAGCAGCCAGCCGTGGCCGAAGACGCCGCGCGGCACCTCGAGGCCCGCGGCCATGAGCATGGCCGGCCAGATGACGGCGTGGAAGCGGAGGATGTCCTTGCCGACGAGGTGCTGTGCGGGCCAGCGCCGCGCGAACTCCGCGTCGTCCTGTCCGTAGCCGACCGCGGTGATGTAGTTCAGCAGCGCGTCGAACCACACGTAGACGACGTGGGACTCGTCCCAGGGCACCTTCACGCCCCAGTCGAACGTCGACCGCGAGATCGACAGGTCGGCCAGCCCCGACCGCACGAAGCTCACGACCTCGTTGCGCGCCGACTCGGGCTGCACGAAGTCCGGACGCGTCTCGTAGAGCTCGAGCAGCCGGTCGGCGAACGCGGACATGCGGAAGAAGTAGTTCTTCTCGTGCAGCAGTTCGACGGGCTTCGAGTGGATGGCGCACACGAGCTGGCCCGCGTACTCCCCCTCGCCGTCGACGAGCTCGGACTGCTGCTTGTACTCCTCGCAGCCGACGCAGTAGTAGCCCTCGTACTCGCCCGTGTAGATGTGCCCGTCGTCGTAGAGCTTCTGCAGGAACCGCTGCACGTTCGCCTCGTGGCGCTCGTCGGTCGTGCGGATGAAGTCGTCGTTGGCGACGTCGATCGTGTCGAGCAGCGGCTTCCACGCCTCGGCGACGAGCTTGTCGGCCCATTCCTGGGGCGTGACGCCGTTCGCCGTCGCGGTCCGCAGGATCTTCTGGCCGTGCTCGTCGGTGCCCGTCAGCATCCACGTGTCGCGGCCCGCCTGCCGGTTCCAGCGCGCGAGCACGTCGGCGGCGACCTCGGTGTAGGCGTGCCCGATGTGGGGCACGTCGTTGACGTAGAAGATCGGGGTGGTGATGTAGAACGAGGAGCCGTCGGCCATGCCGACAATCCTACGGGCGGCGCACGCCGCGTAACGCCGGGCCGGGGGCGGCCCCGGCCCGGACGATCAGCGCACGGGCGCCGCGGCGGCGGGCGCCCCGACCTGCGGGATCGAGCCCGTGCGCAGCCGGCGCGCGCGGCCGTCGCCGATCACCGGCGGCAGCACGCCCTCGACGCTGACGCGCTCGTGCGGCGTGGGGACGCCGATGGTGACGTCCTGCTGCTTGAGCCGGGACGGCCGCACCTTCTGCCCCTTGTAGTCGACGAGCTTCATGCCGATGACGATCTTGCCCGCCGAGTCCCGCTGGTCGAGCTGCCGGTACGCGTCGGCGATCTCGGACAGGGAGAACACGTCGGCGATGGGCAGCCGGATCTGGCGGTCGGCGACGAGCTGCGCGACGCGCGCGAGCGCGATGGTGTCGCCCGCGTAGAGCTTCACCGCGTCGTGGTCCTCCACGGCGCCCCAGTCGGTCGTGGTGAACACGCGCATGGACGGCACGCCGAGCGCGGCGGCCTCGTCGGACTCGCCGCCGAGGAAGTCGAGGAACGCGGTGACGGGCGCCCGGGTGACGGCGCGGACGCGGGCGGCGAGGTCCGGGCCGTAGGAGACCGGCACCACGCCGAACTGCCGGACGAAGTCGAACCGCTCCTCGGTGGTGCTGCCGATGACGACGGCGCCCCGAGCCCGCGCGAACTGCGCCGCCAGGCAGCCGATGCCGCCGGCCGCGGCCGTGATGACGACGACGTCGTTCGCGCCGAGGTTCAGGCCCTCGACCGCGCCGAGGGCGGTGGTGCCGGCCACGTAGAGCGACCCGGCGATCTCCCACGAGAGCGAGATCGGCTTGGGCAGGAGCTGGGTCTCGGGCACGACCACGTGCGTGGCGTGCGCACCGCGGGCGACGTAGCCCATGACCTCGGCGCCACGGCGGAACCGCGTGACGCCCGGCCCGACCTGGGCGACCACACCCGCGAACTCGCGCCCCTGTCCGGAGGGGAACTCGACCGGCCACCGGTCGGCGTTGTCGCCGAGTCGCACGGCCGTCTCGACGGGCGAGATCCCGGCGGCGTACACCTCGACGAGCACTTCGCCCGGGCCGGGTGCGGGCGTCGGGATCTCCTGGATCTCGAGCACCTCCGGTCCGCCGAATTCACTGAACCGCACTGCCTTGGCCATGACGCCCTCCCCCGGACTCCGTTGTCACGGTCATCGTGCGTCCGGCCGGTGGGAGGCGCTTGGGAAGCACCTGTGATTCCGATGCAAGCGAATGGGCTCGCAGGTTCAGTCGCCCCGGCGAGCCTCCAGCGCCGCCTCGTACAGGTCGCGGCGTCCCAGGCCGGTCTCGGCGGCGACGGCGGCCGCGGCGTCCTTCAACCGGGTACCGGATGCCGCGAGCGCGACGACCCGCGCCACGGCCTCGCCGGCGTCGGCCGGAGCCGGCTCGGCGGCACCGCCCACCACGATGCAGATCTCGCCGCGCACGCCGTCGGCAGCCCAGGCGGCGAGCTCGCCGACCGGACCACGGCGGACCTCCTCGTGCAGCTTGGTGAGTTCCCGGCAGACCGCGGCGGGCCGGTCGTCGCCGAACGCCTCGGCGAGCGCGCCGAGCGTGGCCGCGAGCCGCGACGGCGCCTCGAAGAACACGAGCGTGCGACGGTCGGCGGCGAGGTCGGCGAGCCGCCGCATCCGCTCGCCCGCCTTGCGCGGCAGGAACCCCTCGAACGCGAAGCGGTCGGTCGGCAGCCCCGACACGGCGAGCGCGGTGATCACCGCGCTCGGGCCCGGGATCGCCGTCACGTCGACGCCCGCCTCGACCGCGGCCTGCACCAGCGGGAAGCCCGGGTCGGACACCGTCGGCATGCCCGCGTCGCTCAGCACGAGCAGGTCGCCGTCGCGCGCGAGCTCGACGAGGTCGGCGGCGCGCGCCCGCTCGTTGTGCTCGTGCAGGGCGATGAGCTTCGGCCGGTTGGCGATGCCGAGGCCGGCGAGCAGCCGCTGGGTCACGCGGGTGTCCTCGGAGGCGACGACGGTCGCGTCCTCGAGCGCCTGCCGGAGCCGTGCGGAGGCGTCGCCGAGGTTGCCGATGGGCGTCGCCGCGAGGATGATCACCGCTCCAGTCTGACGCACGGATGCCGCGGCGGGCGCGGCTACAGTGGGGCGCATGGGTTCGAACGGGGTCGGCGCCGACGCGCGCGACGCCGCATCCGTCACCCCGCCGGAACCGCCAGAGCGCGCCGCCGAGGCCGAGCCAGAGACCGCGACCGGCCCGGTCGACGCTCCCGCGACCGACCCCGGCCCGCGCGGGTCGCGCCTCGACGAGCGCTGGGCGCACCTGTTGCGCACCCCCCGTCGCCGCGCCGTCTGGTACTGGGGCGGCCCCATCGCGGTCGCGCTCATCGCGGCGTTGCTGCGCTTCTGGAACCTCGGAGACCCGCACGAGATCGTCTTCGACGAGACGTACTACGTGAAGGACGCGTGGACGCTCATCGCGAACGGCTACGAGTCGGCCTGGCCCGCGGGCGCGAACGAGGACTTCGCGCGCGGCGACACCGACGTCTTCTCCGACGACCCGTCGTACGTGGTCCACCCGCCGCTCGGCAAGTGGATGATCGGGCTCGGCATGGCGCTCTTCGGCGCCGACAGCGCGTTCTGGTGGCGCGCGTCGACGGCGCTCGCCGGCGTCGTCGCGGTGTTCGCGCTGACCATGGTCGGCCGCATCCTGTTCCGGTCCACCTCCCTCGCCGTGATCGCCGGGCTGCTGTTCACGGTCGACGGCAACGCCATCGTCATGAGCCGCGTGGGCCTGCTCGACAACTGGCTGATGCTGTTCTGCCTGCTGGGCTTCTGGTTCGTGCTGCTCGATCGAGCGAAGACCGAGGATCGGTTCGCCGCGCGGCTCGCGGCGCTGCGGGCCGACGGCGCCGAGCCCCGGTCGGGTCCGGTGGTGTGGGCGCGACCCTGGGTGGTCGCGGCGGGCGTCGCGTTCGGCGCGGCGATCGCCGTGAAGTGGTCTGGCCTGTACTTCCTGGCGGCGGTGGGCGTCTACCTCGTGCTCGTCGACGCGCTCGCGAGGCGTCGCGCCGGGCTGCCGTTCTTCGTCGAGGGCGCGGTCGTCAAGCAGGGGCCGGTCACGTTCCTGCTGCTCGTCCCCGTCGCGGCCGCGACCTACCTCGCGTCGTGGACCGGCTGGCTCGTGACCTCGGGCGGGTACTACCGCGACTGGGCCGACCAGCCCGAGAATGCGGCCACCGGGTTCTGGTCCTGGGTGCCGCATCCGCTGCAGAGCCTGTGGCACTACCACCAGGCCGCCTACGGCTACCACGTGGGGGTCCGAACCGACCACCCGTGGGAGGCGAACCCGCTGACGTGGCCGCTCATGCTCCGTCCGACGAACATGTACTACGCCGAGGTCGACGGCTGCGGCGGGGGCGAGTGCGTGTCGTCCATCATCGGCATCGCGAACCCGCTGATCTGGTGGGCGGCCACCCTCGCCTCGGTGTACCTCGTCTACCGCTTCGCACGGTACCGGGAGTGGCAGGCGGGCGCCGTCCTGCTCGGCGTGGGGGCCGGGTACCTGCCGTGGCTGCTCTACGTGGAGCGCACGGTGTTCCACTTCTACACGATCGCGTACGAGCCGTTCGTGTTCCTCGCCCTGACGTACGTGCTCGGCATCGTCCTCGGCAGGCCCGACGATCCGCGGTGGCGTCGCCAGCAGGGCATCGCGACGGTCGCGGTGTTCCTCGCGGTGGTCCTCGTCGTCTCCGCGTTCTTCTTCCCGATCTGGAGCGCGATGCCGACGTCGCCGGAGTTCCGGCAGCTGCACTTCTGGCTGCCCGGGTGGGGATGACGCGCACGCCCGCATGGGGCGAGCGGATGCCGGGCGTCGGCGTCGCGGCGCTCGCCGCGGTCCTCGCCTGGCTCGTGCACCTCGCGGTGCCCGCCGTGCCGCTGCTCACCGTCGCGGTCGCGGCGGGCATCGTCGCGGGCCAGGTCCCGCGGGTGCGGCCCCACCTCGACGGCGCGCTCCGGCCGGGCCTGGCGTTCAGCGGTCGCACGCTGCTCCGCGCCGGAATCGTGCTCCTCGGACTCCAGCTGGGACTCGGCGACATCGTCGGGCTCGGCTGGGTCACGGTGCTCACGACGATCGGCGTGGTCGTCCTCACGTTCGCCGGCACGTGGTGGCTCGGACGCGCGGTCGGCCTGCCCGGGCATGAACCGCTGCTCGTCGCGAGCGGCTTCGCGATCTGCGGCGCCTCGGCGATCGGCGCGATGGGCGGTGCCGTGCGGGCGCGACACGAGGAGCAGGCGGTGCCGGTGGCGCTCGTGACGCTGTGCGGCACGCTCGCGATCGCGGTCCTGCCCGCGCTGTGGCATCCGCTCGGCCTGACGGCTGCCGAGTTCGGGCACTGGGTGGGTGCGGGCGTGCACGACGTCGGCCAGGTCGTCGCCACGGCGCAGGTGGCGGGCGCGTCGGCCCTCGCGGTCGCGGTGGTCGTGAAGCTCACCCGGGTGCTGCTGCTCGCCCCGATGGTCGCGATCGCGGCGAGCGTCGAGCGGCGCCGGGTGACGGATGCCGCGGGCCCGCGCCCCGCCATCGTGCCGCTCTTCGTCGTCGGCTTCCTCGCCGCGGTGCTGCTCCGCACGTTCGTGCCGTTGCCCGAGGCGCTGCTCAGCGCCGCGGAGGTGGTGCAGACGACCCTGCTCGCCATGGCGCTCTTCGCACTCGGCTCGTCGATCCGCGTGGGTGCGCTGCTGCACACCGGCTGGCGCGCGCTCGTGGTCGGGCTCTCGTCGTGGGCGCTCGTCGCCGCGCTCGCCTACGGCGCCGTGCTGCTCGGCTGAGCCGGGCGACGTGCGGTGCCGCCCGCGGCGTCCGCTGACGCGCCCGCGGCATCCGGCGCCGACCGGTCGTCGCGCACCCGGATCGCGACCTTGCCCCGGACCCCACCGGACTGGAGGCGTGCGATCGCCTCGGCCGCCCGGCCGAACGGGACGACCTCGTCGACCACGGGTCGCAGCCGCCCCGCCTCGGCGTGCCGACGGAGCTCGTCGAGGTCGTCGCCGCTGCGACGTGCGACGAGGGGCTTCAGGCGCCGGCGCGTGAACGGCGACATGAGCGTGGCGGCCGCCAGCCTCGGGATCGGCCCGAGCAACCGCGAGCCGGTGCCCGAGGAGAGCACGAGCGTGCCGCGCGGCGTGAGGATCTGCTTCAGCGCACGGATCGGGTGCGCGCCCGCGAGATCCAGGATGACGTCGTACCGGGCGCTGCCGGTGGTCGGGTCCTCGGTGTGCCGGTCGAGGACGTGCGTCGCCCCGGCGGCGCGGACGTGGTCGGCCTTCGCGGCGCTCGCGACGCCCGTGACCTCCGCGCCGAGCGCGGCCGCGAGCTGCACGGCGAACGTGCCGACGCCGCCGCTCGCGCCGATCACGAGCACGCGGTCGCCGGATGCCACGCCGCCGAGGCGCAGCCCCTGCAACGCGGTCGTGCCCGAGACGGGGATCACCGCGGCGTGCGCGTCGTCGAGGTTCGCCGGGGCCCGACGCACGTAGGCGGCATCCACCACCGCGGTCTCGGCGAAGCCGCCCTGGTCGGACTCGGCGAACACGCGGTCGCCGGCCGCGAGGGTCGTGACGCCCTCGCCGACGGCGCTGACGACCCCGACGACGTCGCGTCCGACGGGCTGCTTCGGCCGCTTCCGACCGAAGACGGCGCGGAGCATGAGCGGCTCGCCGTGCATGATCCACACGTCGCCGGCGTGGACGCCCGCCGCGTGGACCTCGATCGCCACCTGTCCGGGGCCCGGTGGCGCCGGATCGGGCACCTCGGCGACGACGAGGACCTCGGGGCCCCCGTATCCGATCTGGGTGAGCGCCTTCATGATGCCTCCTGCAGTTCGGGCACGGGCGCGATCACGACCGTGCCGGCCTTGTGTCCGGTGTTGACGACGGCGTGGGCCTCGACGACGGCGTCGAGCGGGAGGATCCGATCGACGAGCGGCGCGAATCGGCCGGATGCCGTGAGCGCCGCGAGCTCCTCGAGGTCGGGGCGCTTCGCCTCGGCCGACCGGAGCCCGGTGAACATGATGACGGCGCGACGCCGCCCGAGCCGCGACGTGAGCTGCTGCAGCATGATCGCCCAGGACGGCACGGTGGTGAGGTAGCGACCGCCGTAGGCGAGCACGCGGCGCGCCCGCCGGAACGAGCTCGCGCCCACCGCGTCGAACACGAGGTCGTACGTCGTGCCGTCCGCGGGTCGCATCGGGTCCTCGCGCGTGTAGTCGATGACCCGCTGCGCGCCGAGTCGCGAGACGAGGTCGGCGTGCCCGGGACCGCACACGCCGGTCACCTCGGCGCCGAGCCGGGCGGCGAGCTGCACTGCCGCGGAGCCGACCGCGCCCGACGCGCCGTTGACCAGCACGCGCATGCCGGGCCGCAGCCGGCCGCCGTCGCGGAGGAAGGGGAGCGCGGTCATGGCGCCGTCGCAGATCGCGGCGGCCTGCGACGCCGTGACGCCGTCGGGCAGCGCCACGATCGCGCCCTGCTCGCTCACGACGACGGCCTCGGCGTGCGCGCCGCCGTCGGCGCCCGTCGCGCCGAAGACCCGGTCGCCGACGGCGAACCGCGTCACGTCGGCGCCGACCACGTCGACGACGCCGGCGAAGTCCGACCCGAGCACGGCGTTGCGGGGTCGACGCAGCCCGAAGGCGAGCCGGGCGAACCAGGGCGAACCCGCCCGGCCTGCGGCATCCGACGCCCCGACGGATGCCGCGTGCACCCGCACGCGCACCTCCCCCGGCCCGGGCTCGGGCTGCTCCCGCTCCTCGATCCCGACGACGTCGGGCGATCCGTACCGGTGGTAGGCGGCGATCCTCATGATGCCGACACCTCCTCATGGGGGTACTGGAAGACCTCGTCGAGCGGCACCCCGAACACCCGGGCGATCTGGAAGGCCATCTCGAGCGACGGCGAGTAGCGCCCCTGCTCGATGGCGATGACGGTCTGGCGGGTGACCCCGAGCCGCTGCGCGAGCTCGGCCTGGGTCATCTCGCCGTGCCGGAACCGCAGGGTGCGGATGTCGTTCGTGACCCGCGTCGGTTTCACCATGCGGGCAACCCCCGGCGGTACATGGCGAGCTTCGCGAGGCTTCCGAGCACCGCCGAGAGCACGAAGCCGAGGTAGATCGCGTTGGCGATCCAGAACCAGTGCACCTGCAGCATGGCGAGCACGAGCGCGCCGATGCCCGCGATCACCACGAGCGAGTTGCCCACCTGCTCGCCGGCCCGGTCGATCTGCCGGTCGCGCACGTCGGCGCGAGTGCTCTCGCTGGGGCTCGCGATCTCGATCGCGATGCGCGCGAGGATGCCGGCCACGACGGCGCCGCCGATGGTCCAGAGCATGGGGATCGCGTAGTCGACCTCCTCGACGGGCGTGCCGCCCACGATCTGGGAGAGCACGAGCCAGAGGTACACCGCGTACCCCGCGATCGCGACCACGAGGAACGACCACGTGCCCTTCTCCTCGTATGACATCCGCTTCCTCCGATGTGAAGAATGTTTGACACGCACAGTGTCAACCATTCCCGACACCGTGTCAAGTATTCTTGACACAGCGGACGCCGCGGGGCCGGCGCCGTGGCGTCGCCGCGGACGTCCGCCCGGCCCGGCCCCGCCCCGGCAGCGCGCGGAGCGCTAGTGCCCGGCGCCGCCGTCGACGAGCTTCAGGCCGACGACGCAGCCGACGAGGCCCGCGATGAGCGCGAGACGGGCCCACGAGACATCCGTCTCGCCCGTGACCATCGCCCAGATCACCGTGAGCGCGGCGCCGATGCCGACCCACACGGCGTACGCCGTGCCCACGGGGATCTCGCGCATCGCCCAGGCGAGCCCGCCCATCGAGAGCACGAGCGTCGCGCCGAACACGACCGACGGCCAGAGCCGGGTGAACCCCTCGGACCGGCCGAGGGCGGTGGCCCACACGGCCTCGAGCACACCGGAGAGGATGAGGACGATCCACGACATGACGGCTCTCCTTCGGCCAGTCTTGTCGCGCTCCGGGTACTGGGTTCCCTCGTCCGGGGCCGCCCCTCGGCGACCTCGTCCGAGGCTAGCAAGCGCCCCTGATCACGGCCTGTGCAGCAGACGGCCGGCGGAGGTCGCGCGGCGGCGCCTCAGCGCCCCGCGAGCCCGGTCGGCGACGACCCCGCCGAGATCGCCCTGCCGGCCCGGAACCGGTCCGGCGCCGGCGCGGCGCCGTCGGCGAGATCCGCCAGGATCCGCCCGACGACGGGCGTGAACTTGAACCCGTGCCCCGAGAATCCGGCGCCCACGACGATGGGCCCGATGCGGTCGAGCACGAAGTGCTCGTCGGGCGTCGTCGTGTAGGTGCAGCTGATCGGGTCCACCGTGTCGGCGTCGACGCCCGGGAGCCATTCCCGCGCATAGCGCTGCAGGTCGGCGAGCTGGTCGGGCACGGGCAGGAAGTCGCGTGCGTCGGGGTCGACGACGGGGCCGACGCCGTGCCATCCGGCCTTCACGCCCTCGCCCGGCGTCAGCATGCCGTAGACCGGCGAGCGCCAGTACGCGTAGCCGTCGGCCGCGGCGCCCGGGAAGTGGTTGTAGCTCGGCCACGCGACCGACTCGTCGCGCACGGCGAAGTGCGCGGGCTGCTCCTGGGTGACCACGAGCCGCGGCATGGCGAGCCCGCCGACGAGCTTCGCGGTCCATGCGCCGAGCGTCACGACCGCGGTCTGCGCCTCGAAGAGCTCCTCGCCGGCGTCGGTCGTGCAGCTCACGCGAACGCGCGCGTCATCGACGACCTCGATGCGCGTCGCCCGCGTGCGATGCCGCACGTCGGCCCCCGCGGCAGCGGCGGTCGCGTGGAGCGCCGCGACCGTGGCATCCGCGTCGACCCGCCCGGCCCGCTCGTTGAACAGCACGCGCGTGTCGAAGCGGATGCCGGGCCAGCGGCGCCCGGCCTCCTCGACGGGCAGGAACTCGGCCGGGATGCCGGCCGCGTCGAGCGCGGCGTGCACGTCGTCGAAGTGAGCGCCGTGACCGTGGTTCGCGACCCCGACGAGGTCGAGGAGGCGGGTGCCGGACTCGGCCTCCAGCTCCCGCCACAGCGGGAGCGCCTCGACGAGCAGGCGCACGTAGGCGGGATCGTCGTACGCGACGTTGAAGTTCCGCGAGGCGCCGTGCGAGGCGCCGTTGCGGTGCCCGGGCTCGAAGCGCTCGAGCAGGGCCACCTCACGGCCGCGGCGCGCGAGCTGCCAGGCGGTCGCCGCGCCCATCGCGCCGCCGCCGACCACCACCGTCTCGACGCGAGTGACCGCGGTCATGCCACGTCCCGGAAGTGCTCGACGACGGGGAACGGATCGTAGAACCCGTGCAGCAGCTCCCGCCAGCGCGCGTACTCGGGCGAGCCGCGGAACCCCGGATCGTGGTCCTCGAGGCGCTCCCAGTGCACGAGCAGCAGGTATTCGTTCGGGGTCTCGACCGACCGCGACAGGCGCAGGTCGACGAACCCGGGCATCGACGAGATGATGGGCCGCGCCAGGGCGAAGGCCGCCTCGAACTCGGCCTCGCGGCCCGGGACGACGGGGAGGATGGCGTGCTCGAGGATCATCCGGCCCACGCTACCGCGCCGTTGGCAGCCGCTCGCCGAGGAATGGCAGGCGTGGGCCGGGCACGGCGCCGGGCCGCCCGTCACGATGGACCCATGGACTTCGACGACACCGCCGCCCTCATCGTGATCGACGTGCAGCAGGGATTCGACGACCCGTACTGGGGCGACCGCGACAACCCGGACGCCGAGGCGAACATCGCCCGGCTCGTGCAGGCGTGGGCGGATGCCGCGCGGCCGATCGTGCTCGTCCGGCACGACTCGCGCGAGCCCGGGTCGCCCCTCCGGCCCGGCTCCCCCGGCAACGCACTGAAGCCGGTCGTCGCCGACGCGCCGCACGACCTCTTCGTCACGAAGCACGTGAACTCGGCGTTCTACGGCGAGCCGGACCTCACGGCGTGGCTCGACGAGCGCGGCATCCGGCAGCTCGTGGTCTGCGGCATCCAGACGAACCAGTGCGTGGAGACGACCGCGCGCATGGGCGGCAACCTCGGCTACGACGTGACGCTGCCCATCGACGCGACCCACACGTTCGACATGGCCGGCCCGGGCGGCCTCCGCCTCACGGCCGCCGAACTCGCGCGGGCGACCGCGGTGAACCTCGACGGCGGCGGGTTCGCGCGCGTGGTCGCGACGGACGACGTGCTCGCCGGGTGATTCCCGAGGGGACGCGACACGCCGCACCGACGCCGCAGCCGGCGGCGAGCCGCGTCCCCTCGGGCGCCGCCGGCCACGCGGCATCCGTTGCCTCTCGTTACGGCGACGAGCGGATGCCGCGGCCCGGCCGACTACCGTGGCCCCATGGCAGACCGCGAATACGGCTTCAAGACCCGCGCCATCCACGCGGGCAACATCCCCGACGCCGAGACGGGCGCCCGCGCGCTGCCGATCTACCAGTCGAGCGCCTTCGTCTTCGACGACACGGCCGACGCGGCGGCGCGCTTCGCGCTGCAGAAGTACGGCAACATCTACTCCCGCCTGGCGAACCCGACGGTCGCGTCGTTCGAGGAGCGCGTCGCGAGCCTCGAGGGCGGCCTCGGCGCGGTCGCGACCGCGAGCGGGTTGGCCGCGCAGTACATCACCTTCGCGAGCCTCGCCGGCACGGGCGACCACATCGTCGCGTCGGCGAACCTGTACGGCGGCTCGATCACCCAGCTGGATGTCACGCTCCGCCGCTTCGGCGTCGAGACGACGTTCGTGCGCTCCTCCGACCCCGCCGACTACGCGCCGGCGATCACCGAGCACACCAAGGCGCTGTTCGTCGAGACGATCGCGAACCCGTCGGGTGAGGTCGCCGACCTCGAGGGGCTCGCCGACGTCGCGCACGCGCACGGCATCCCGCTCATCGTCGACTCGACGATCGCGACCCCGTACCTCAACCGGCCGATCGAGTGGGGCGCCGACCTCGTCACGCACTCGGCGACGAAGTTCCTCGGCGGGCACGGCACGACCCTCGGCGGCGTCGTGGTCGAGTCGGGTCGGTTCGACTGGCACTCCGAGAAGTTCCCGCTCTTCGGGGAGTCCGTGCCGCACTACGGCGGGCTCCAGTGGTCGGGCAACTTCGGCGAGTACGCGTTCCTCACCCGCCTGCGCGCCGAGCAGCTGCGCGACATCGGCCCGGCGCTCGCGCCGCACAGCGCGTTCCTCCTCGCCCAGGGCGTCGAGACGCTGCCGTACCGCATCCAGGCGCACGTCGACAACGCACGCGTGGTGGCCGAGTGGCTCGACGCCGACCCGCGCATCGAGCGCGTGTTCTGGGCGGGGCTGCCCGACCACCCGCACTTCGAGCGCGCCGCGAAGTACCTCCCGAAGGGTCCGGGCTCGGTGTTCAGCTTCGAGGTGAAGGGCGGCCGCGTGGTCGGCCAGAAGCTCATCGAGTCGGTGAACCTCGCGAGCCACCTCGCGAACATCGGCGACGCGAAGACGCTGATCATCCACCCGGCGTCGACCACGCACGCGCAGCTCACCGACCAGCAGCTCGTCGATGCGGGCGTGCTGCCCGGTGTCGTGCGGCTCTCGGTCGGCATCGAGGATGTCGACGACATCATCGCCGACCTCGACCAGGCCCTCTCGGCTGCGACCGCGGGCCTCGCGGTCGCCGGCGCCACGATCGGAGGCACGCGATGAGCACCGCCGTCGACCTCGACACGTCCGGCTCCGAGACGACGGATGCCGCGGCCGGCGACGTCGAGACCGTGCGCCTCGTCAACGGCCTCTCGTGCGAACTGCCCGCGAGCTCGCCGCTCGCGAAGCTGCTGAAGTCCCAGCGCACATGGATCGGCCCCGACGCGAGGCAGCGGCAGCGGATCCTCAACGCCGCGAGGTCGGTCGCGATCGTCGGCGCGTCGCCGAAGCCGCAGCGCTCGAGCTACTTCGTGGGCACGTACCTGCAGCAGTCGAGCGACTACCGCGTGTACTTCGTGAATCCCAACGAGACCGAGATCCTCGGGCAGCCCGCCTATGCCGGCCTCACGGACCTGCCCGAGGTGCCCGACATCGTGGTGGTGTTCCGGCGCGGCAGCGACATCCCGTCGGTGGTCGACGAGGTCGTCGCGGCGGGCGCGAAGACGATCTGGGTGCAGCTGGGCATCTGGAACGAGCAGGCTGCCTACCAGGGCGAGGAGCAGGGGCTCACGGTCGTCATGGACCGGTGCATCAAGGTCGAGCACGCGCGCTTCCACGGGGGCCTGCACCTGCTCGGGTTCGACACCGGCCAGATCACGAGCCGCCGCGGCGGGCGCTGAGGAACGATCCGCGTCCGGGCGGGTCAGGCGGCGTGCGCGGCGCGACCGGCGTCGGCATCGACGTCGCGGCCGTAGGCCCAGATGAGGATGCTCGTTCCGTCGGGACGCTCGAAGGTGAACTCCCGCTCGAGCAGCCGCTCGAAGCCGAGACGCTCGTAGAGCCGCTGGGCGGCGATCATCTGCGGCCCGGTGTTCAGCACGACGCGGCGGAGGCCGCGGTCCGCCGCGAGCGCGGTCACGTGGTGCACCAGCTGCTCGCCCACCCCGCGTCCGCGCGCCGCCGCGGCGACGCCGAGGAAGCGGAAGTCGAGCTCGTCCCGGTCGCGGGCGACGGCGGAGAGGCGCTCCCCGGGCCGCGGCGTGGTGACGGTGCCGAGCAGCGCGCCGGACGCGGCATCCTCGGCGACCCACACCTCGTGGTCGCGCGCCCGATCGGCGACGGCCTCGATCTCGGCGAGGTAGTCCTCGGAGAGCTCGTAGTCGCCGGCGTACGCCTGGCGGACGAGGCGGCCGACCGAGGCGGCCTCGTCGTCGCGCATGAGGCGGATGCGCACCCCGGCGGAATCGTTCACGGACATCCGCACGAGTCTACGCCGCGCCGGCTGGGTGACGGCCGTGGGGGCGGGGGGGGGGGGGCGGGCCCCCCCCCGCCCG